>NZ_JAUBRH010000021.1:0-92992 GCF_036701775.1 Microcoleus sp. N9_A2
AGCCGTGTGCGATGAAAGTCGCAAGCACGGTTCCGAATGGGAGGGAGAAGATGGTAACATCTTCTCTCGACCCTACCTACCAACTTACTCATAACCATTTTAGATTTTAGATTTTAAATTTTATATTTTAGATTGAAATGACTTGGTGGATATGGGTTTTAAGTTTTCCTATAGTTGCATTTATTTGTGAAACTGGTACAAATTCCTTGAGAAAAGCTGACAATTGACCGCTAGCTAGGCGGTAATACGGTAATCATGAAGAAGAAATTCGATCGCTCTTGTCCATTGTCCCGAACCTTGTCTCCCCAGCAAAAACGACTATGCCATCCCAAACTCTCAAATATGCTTATTTTCCCGGTTGCGTAGCCCAAGGGGCGGCCCGCGAACTTTATCTGTCTACAATGGCACTGACTCAAGCTTTGGGCATTGAACTGGTGGAACTCAAAAAAGCTTCCTGCTGCGGTTCTGGTACTTTTAAGGAAGATTCGCAGTTGCTCGAAGATACTGTCAATGCCCGGAATATTGCTTTAGCCGAGCAACTGAATCTGCCTTTACTCACCCATTGCAGCACTTGTCAAGGGGTAATCGGTCATGTGGACGATCGCCTCAAGCAATCTCAGAAGACCGATCAACCTTACCTCGAAAAAGTCAACGGTTTGCTGGAAAAACAAGGCTGTTCGCCCTACCAAGGCACTACCGAGGTAAAACATCTGCTGTGGGCGATCGTTGCAGATTACGGCCTGGAGGAAGTGCAGAAGCGAGTCACCCGCAAGCTTTCCGGTTTGAAGTGCGCCTCTTTTTACGGATGCTATCTGCTGCGAGCTCAGGATAAGCTGCTTTACGATGACCCGCATCAACCGGAATCGATGGAAAATGTGTTTCGGGCGATCGGCGCAACTCCGGTTTACTATCGAGGGCGGACGCAGTGCTGCGGCTGGCCGCTGGCGAGTTATGCCACTAACCAATCTTTTCAGATGGCTGGAAAACACATTCAAGATGCTATTGACAATGGCGCTGATTGTATGGTAACTCCTTGTCCGCTTTGTCATTTAAATTTGGATTCGCGGCAGCCGGAGGTGGAAAAAGCGATCGATCGCAAATTGGGTTTGCCGGTGCTGCATCTCCCACAATTGGTGGCTTTGGCTTTGGGTGTGGAGCCCAAAAAACTAGGACTCGATCGGCATATTGTTTCCACTAAGCCGGTGTTAGAAAAATTAGGCTTTTAGTCGATCGATTTGCACCAGTTTGCAGCAATACTAATTATCAAAAATTGTGCAACAGTTGGTATAGGGGCTGGCTCACCCAAATCCTTGCTACAAGCCAGAATCTCAAATAACAAGTCCTTACAACTGTTGCACAAGTTTGGGAAATCAGCATAAATACTTGAGTTTTTACTCAAATCAAATCCGGTTAGATCGGAATTATACAGAGCCCGCGAGCCGAAAGCCCGATCGGGCTCATACATTTTTGAGTCAATACAAGATACAGACAAAAAAACAGTATACTATTATACAAAATAGTTTTAAGACTTCCTAACTTCCTAGTTAGAGACAAAGAAAAAACAATGAAACGAAACCCAATAAATCTCACACGTTCGGTATTAATATGGGCAATGCTAGGAATAATTTGTGGTTTATTTGCTGCAAGTTATTGGATATGTTTGTCTTACCTGATGCGGGGATTTGAAAATTTTAGTGGAGTTTCTCTACTAATCGTCATGCCCGTTGCTGGTTTGCTCATCGGTTTGATCATTCATTGGCTGGGAAATCCTGGAGAAATTGGGTTGATTATTGACAACATTCATCTCAAGGGTGGGCGATTACCAATGAATGAAAATCCTTCGATGATTCTGTCGTCGCTACTCAGTATTGCCAGTGGAGGCAGTGCTGGCCCAGAATCGCCAATGGTGCAAGTCACAGGTTCAATTGGTACCTGGTTAGCCGATCGCTTTAATTTAAGCGGAGAAGCACTACGAACTTTGAGTCTTGCTGGTATGGCATCTGGGTTTACAGTTTTGTTCGGTGCTCCTTTAGGCGGTACTTTTTTTGCTTTAGAAATCCTGCATCATCAGAATGTTGTAGAGTATTTTGAAGCAATATTGCCTGCGGTAGTGGCAAGTTGTGCAAGTTACACCATCTTTGTCGCAATTACTCAGCTTGGACTTGGGCCTACCTGGAATTTTCCTCAGTACAATGTGGACAGCCTTTATGACTTTGGCGCAGCGATTGCTTATGGAATCGTAGGGGCGATTATGGGGTGGTTTTTTATCGCTGTATTTCGCAGTGTTGGTCGCTTGTTTGATTCGATACGCAGTCCCATTTATGTGCGAACTACTTTAGCCGGACTAGCACTTGGTGGTTTCTCAGCTTACTTTCCGCTCACTCGTTTCTTTGGCGAACATCAAATTGAAAAAATTGTTGAGGGAAACTTTTCTTTGACATTTCTCTTGACTTTAGTTGTTGTTAAAGTATTGGCCATTAGTGTGACCATCAATGGGGGCTGGCGAGGAGGAATAATTATTCCGCTATTTTTTATAGGAGCCTGTTTGGGAAAGGCAATCACCATCATGAATCCCATCGGATCGAATGAGACTTTGGCAATGATTTGTGTAATGGCTGCTCTGAATTCAACGGTTACTCGCACTCCAATTAGTACAACTCTGCTCCTCGCGAAGTTGACAGGGTTAAGCACTTTTACACCGATTTTATTTGCTAGTCTCGTGGGTTTCTTCTTGGCTCCACGAGTTCCCTTCATTACCTCACAGCATAAAGTGGATTAACCAAAGGCTAGAAAGATTTTAGGTAGTTGCTCAAGCTTCCAGATTTATCGGTGGAGCAAATCTAAAATCTAAAATCGACTGACTGTGGCTTGATGGAAATCTTGAATGAAGAGCGGTTGCAGGGAAAGGGGAGCCCCATAATGAAAATCAGGGGTTTCAAGTAAGGAATCGCTCAATCCTGGGCACTACCTGCATAAAAACACAGTGGGGTGTGGGAACATAACATCTTCCCCTTTTTCTGCAACCCTACCCCCCGCACACCCCATTCTCGATCGTCCCAACCTCAATGACTTTCCTGCAGTCGGACTCGTCAATATTCCGAAGATTATAAGACTGACCCATTGACAAAAAACGTTATCTATGTATTCTAGATCGTACCATCACTGAATCGGTTTGCCAAAATATGCTCGCGGACAACTAAAGTGAACAGATTCCTCCCGTATATTGCAAGGATTTTTTGTGAGTGAAGTCAATGATTGCTGCATTCCCGGAAACGGCTCACCGGAGGCAGTTAATCGTGAAGTTCGCCAACAGTATCGATTGCTACTCAAACCCCGATTTCAAGATTTGAGCGATCGCATCCTTAGTCCCGATCGGGTTGAGTGCAGCGCTGTTGATAAAATTGAGCCACTTTATCTGTAGGATTGCGGCGCAGGCACTCAGCAAACAATCGTTCAGCATCTCTAAGATTTTGCCAATGGTAGAGTATCAAAGCTTCTTCAAATAACGTTCTTGTGGCTAACTTGCCCTCATAAGTCTCAGGCGGATCGGCATCGAAAACTTCAAACATCGATACTGCTTTTGATTTTCCCTTAACTTTTACGCGATCGATAAGACGGATAGCATACTGGTTAGAATCTGGCAAAGACTGAAAAGTTAGGTGACTAATTAACAGCGAAATCCCATATTGTTTGGTCAAGCTTTCTATCCGTGAGGCTAAATTCACTGCATCGCTAATCACCGTGCTATCCATCCGGTTTTTTCCCCCAACCATACCGAGTATTAAAGAACCTGTATTGATGCCAATGCCAATCTTAATCGGCACGTATCCAGAAGCGGTGCGATGTTGATTATATTCGCTAAGACGATGCAGCATATCAATTCCTGCTTTCACTGCATTATCTGCCTCACCACTAAATAGAGCCATAATTGCATCGCCAATATATTTATCAATAAACCCTTGGTTTTCAGTAATAGCTGGCTCCATGTGAGACAAATAGGAATTAATAAATGTGAAATTGTCTTGAGGGGTCATACTTTCCGATAAAGTTGTGAAGTCACGAATATCGGAAAAGAGTACCGACATCTCCTGTTGAACTTGGTCGCCTACTTTAACATCAATAATGCTCTTTTTATCCAAAATTTGGAGGAATTGACGAGGGACAAAACGCTCAAAAGCTTGGTTGAGTTCGGTGAGATTATTGTAGAGGCGGGCATTCTCAATGGAAATTGCTGCCTGAGAGGAAAGCAGATTTAAGAGTTCTATGCGATCAGAAGTAAAAGCCTCTGTGGTTAGATTATTTTCTAAATAGATAATTCCTGCTAGTTTACCTTGATGTTGGAGAGGAAAGCACAAAATTGATTTAGGCTGATGCTCTTTGATGTAGGGTTCGTTAGTAAAGTTGCCCTCATGAGTGGCATCATTCAAAACTACACTTTTACAAGTGCGAGCGACATAGTTGATGATGGACACGGGTAGGGGTGCGACGCCTTGTCCCCCTACAGATTCAATGGGAGTTGATTGCAACACTGTAATGGTATCAGAATTTACGGAACCTGACGCTTTAATCCGCAGTTTCCCCTCAGTTTCTAAAATCAAATAGCCACATTGCGCTCCGGCATTTTCAATGAGAATTCTCATCAAGGAGGTGAGTAATTTATCCAGTACAATTTCGCCGGAAATTGCTTGAGAGGCTTTCATCACGGTGGCTAGATCCAAAGCTTCCCCTGACTGAGTGCTAGTTGAGGTACTGCTTGGTACCGTGCGCGTGGAAGTAATGCCCTTTCCAGCAGATGATTTTGGCAGTAACTGCGGGTATTTTTCCTCCAAATCTTCCACCTTGCGTTTAGCGCCCCAAAGCTGGTAGCCATAGTGAGCTTTTTTCATGTAGAGTTGAGCGATTTCCTCTTTGCCCTTACCTAACCAGAACTTGGCTGCTAGTTCATTGCCCAAAGCTTCATTCTGGATATAGCCATTCTCACGGGCTGAAGCGATCGCGCGATCGTACAACTCCCATGTCGCTTCTATTTCTTTACCAGAGATGCGAGCTATTTCTGCTTCCACCAACAGATATTTGTGAAGGAAGTTCTCTGGACAGTTATCTGCCCAGATTTTCATCTTTTGTTGATTTGTTTTGAAAATTTCCCCATAGTCCTTCTGCTGGGAGCTGCTGGCGATGGGATAAAGAGCGCCTAAAATTAAAGAATAGGAAAGGTAATGTTCGGCTTGAAGGGGCATACCTGAAATGAAGACTAAAATTTTATCACTTTTTTTTATCTCTTTTAGAGCATTTTTATAATCTTCATAGAGGAATAAAGTTTGGGCTTTAAAGATGTTGTACGGTGCTATTCCAGTCATGAAATCGGTTTTCTGCCACATTTGAAGGCACTGAAATTCATCAAACTCCTCATCATTCAAAGAAAATTTGTCCTGAGTTAATCCCTGTAAATTTAAGATGAAATGCTGATACAATTGCTGAACTCCCAACCACTCCTGATTTTTGCTTTGCTTAAGAAACTCAATAAGCTTGGAGGATTCTTCAAGAATGCTACTGAAATCATCGCCAATTAGAATTCTGTGGAGAGTTATATTGTAAGCATTATAAGCGCCATAAGCATCTCCAGTTTCCACTCCGGCTAGGTAGCCATTTCTGAGAATCGGCAAACCTTTTTTAACATGGCGACGCCAAGGACTAATAAGACCACCGAACACATTGCAAACTTTGCTAACTAAATTAGCGTTATTTAATTGCTCATTAAGCTGAATAGCCAATTGACCAAATTCATAACCTGTCTTATAGTCACTTAATCTCGCGCCTGCTATAAATCCCCAGAAAACATATCCATGAGCTGAGACTTCTGATTTGCCATAGTAAAGAGAAAGATTGACCATTTTTAGGCAGATTAAAGCCATCAAATCTTGGTTTGTGAAATAAGCAGACGCAGTAATATTCATTAAGAGTTTCATACTGAGTATGATTTCGGGATTAATCATCTCCGGTGCGTCAATTAGCTCAGCTATTTTAATTTTTTCCAACGTGGCTCTATACACCCCTAACTCTAGTTCAAGTTCCGCCAGAATTTCTGAATTGGTCGTTGGTAAATTTACTCCCAAAGTATTTAAAAGTTCTGAAGCGGTATTAATGACATCTAAATATTTGATACTTCGCTCGTATGAAGTTATACGAATGTTTTGAATTTCCGCTCGCTCCAAATTAGATTTGGCTCGACTTAATACGAGATCAACCAATTCTTCTGCCTTTTCAAAATGACCGCAGAGATACTCACACTCAGATCGTTCTCGATATAAATTAAAAGTTAAATCATAATGCTCCTGCCAAATATCTCCAGGTAAAATCTCTATTCCCGGAGTAAAGTATTGAGCTAAAGCAGCAGCGTAAGCCGTTGAAGCTTTGGCTCTTCTCCCTGCCTCAAGGTTCAACCGCGCTAATTCAACAAGTTGGGATTCATCAGTTATCAATTCCCAAGCTAAATTTAGATGATCGACTATCTCAAAGATTTTTTCCGCTAGCTCATCAGTAGATACATTCCTTAGTAACAACTGCCCAATCTGGAGATGCACCGCTTTTTTGCTGTCATCATCAATCAGAGCATAAGCGGCTTGTTGTACCCGGTCGTGCAAGAATTTATAATCTTGAATTAACAGTTCTGCATCTAACTCAGATTTGGGCAGGATTAACCCTGACTGCACTGCTGTTACCAAATCTCGGAAAACTTCTCTCGGTGATTTTTCACAAATGATGGCGAGAGTGTTTAAGTCGAAGAAAGCGCCTACACAAGATGCTAAACGCAAAACCTGTTGAGTCGATTCTGGCAGTTTCTTTAACTTACCAATCATCAACTCCACCACGTTGTCGGTGATGCCTTGTGCTTCTATGTTTGAAATATCCCACTGCCAGCCGTGACGTTCAAAATCAAACGTTATTAAGTTTTCGCTGTGTAAGGTTTTCAGGAACTGATTGACAAAGAACGGATTGCCTCCCGTTTTGGTCATTAGCAGGTTTGCTAAAGGTTGACTTTGGTTGGTATTGCTATGTAAGGTATCGGCAATTAGTTGGTTAATATGTTCGAGTGCTAAAAGGGCTAAGGTAATAGAATTGACAGTTGCTCCCTGATTACGCAATCCATCCAGCATCATCATTAAGGGGTGCGCTGAGCTGACTTCATTGTCCCGATACGCCCCCATCAGAAACAGATATTGCATAGAAGCATCTGTCATCATCAGTTCTATTAACTTAAGGGTGGCGGAGTCCGCCCACTGCAAGTCATCCAGAAAGATAACCAACGGATGCTCTTTGACGCACAAGGCCCGAATGAACTTGCTGAAGACAAGATTAAAGCGGTTCTGCGACTCGGTTGGCCCTAACTCTGACACAGGGGGCTGCTTGCCCACAATCAGCTCCACTTCCGGTATCACGTCTATAATTACTTGACCGCTAGTACCAAATGCGCGTCGCAGTTTGTCTCGCCATTGCTCCAATTGTGCTTCGCTCTCGGTTAACAGTTGCCGCACCAATCCTTGAAAGGCACTAGCGATCGCGCTGTAGGGCACGCTGCGCTGAAATTGGTCGAATTTGCCCTCTGTAAAGTAGCCCCGTAGTCGGGTATTCGGTTTATGAATCTCGGCTACCAGCGATGACTTACCAATACCGGAATAGCCCGCCACCAACATCATTTCGATTTTGGATTGGGGATTGTCTGCTACTCTCTCAAATGCTGCAAGTAAAGTTTCAACTTCAGCCTCACGTCCATAGAGTTTTTGGGGAATTTGAAACTTGTCAGAAATATCTGACGAGGCGAGGGGAAAGTCTGATATATTTCCACTTTTCTGTAGTTGGTAAAGACATTCTTCTAAATCGGCTTTGAGTCCCCAGGCACTTTGATATCGTTCCTCTGCCATTTTCGCCATCAGCTTCATGACGATATCCGAAACGGCTTTAGGACAAGGTTCTCCCCCTCTGCTTCTCTCCCCCTCTCCTCCTCCTAAAAGATGAGGGGGTATTGGCTGTTTGGCTATATGACAATGCACCAGTTCCAACGCATCGGTACTTTCAAAAGGTAACTGTCCCGTAAGTAGCTCGTAGAAGGTAACGCCAAGAGAGTAAAAGTCAGTGCGGTAATCTAAAGAACGATTCATTCGTCCCGTTTGCTCCGGTGAAATATAGGCTAAAGTGCCTTCTAAAACATTGGGATTTTTCAGCGTAGGATTTTCGCGGGTTAATTGAGTGGAGATACCAAAGTCAATGATTTTGGTAATTCTTGTTTCTGGGTTAAAGACGATGTTGGCAGGATTAATATCTTTGTGGATGACATTGGCAGCATGAATAGTACCTAAAATTTCAGCCGTTCTGATAGCGATGTTTAGAAATTCTGGTAGGGGTGCAATGCCATGCGTTTCTACAGGGTCATTCATCAATTGTTTTAAGGATGATGCGCCAAAATCTTCTAAGATAATAACCAAAGTTCTTTGATACGGTTCTAAGGCATAAGGTTTAACAACACCATCTATGTCCAGATTGCGGGTGATTTCATATTCCTGCTTATATCGGGTTAGCTCAGAGGGCGTGGGATAGTCTTGTTTCAGAACTTTGAGAATTACTGCTTTGTGATCTTGTTCTCGAATCCCTCGATAGACAAGTGTATTGGCACTTTCGTAGTAAATTTGGGCTAAAACTTGAATTCCAGGGAGTTTAATCATGTTTGGCTCTCGATTTTTGGCAGTTATGAACCTTACGGGCGATGGTCAACGACTGCTGATGGTACTCAATCGCCAAGGCCGAGTTGCCCAGGGAAGCGTAAACATTTCGCAGATTACCCAATGCTGACCCCTCACCTTAGCGAGCTTTAATTTATAGGTAGAAAATAAACGTTTGTTGACAAGACTCAAGGCTTCTTGAAATTGACTTGTCTGACCCCACTGAATTCGTCGCTCCAACAACTTAGCATCGCAGCCAACAGGCTAGTGTTTTTTCTAATATTCCTGGGTCTACCGTACTTACTGTGCTAATTTGTTACAAAAATGCGCTTGCAACCCTTGTTTGGTCAGGCTTGTTGGTAATTGCAAACGTCAAAAACAGATTTTTTTATAGCCAGTTCAGGTATCATCGGCTTTCTGACTACTTAGACTAATATTTTGGCACACTAATTTGTACGGAAGACCCAGGAATCTGTTCACTTTAGTTGTCCGCGAGCATATTTTGGCGAACCGATTCAGTGATGGCACGATCGAGAATACATAGATAATGTTTTTTGTCAATGCGTAAGTCCTAGATTACCATTCTGCAAAGGCAAGCGGTATTACCCGGATCGGCTCATCGCACAGAAAGTAAAAACTTTATCCCCAGATTATGACCCAGATCCGGTTTAAAGTGGCACGGAAACTAACGAAAGCCGAAAAAGTGGCACTAGATGGGAAAACTGGATTTGTCGTGGTGGCAACTCGCGTTAATCGCGATTAAACGGTCAAACCCTTGGATGTAACGCTGTAAGAGTTTGGTCAAGAACTTTGAGCAGACTCTCATCAATGCTAATGCCAAACTCAATTTGTATTTAATCGGGCTGATGCTCAAACGGTTGGCGAATGAATACATCCCAAATGGGTTCTATAAGACTCCCAGCGTGAATAACTGTGAAGTTTTGTCGCTTTTTGGCGAAGTGCTTCCAGCCACTGCGGTAGACTAGCCTTTAATTCTCTGTGCAGGTTATAGCGGTGGCATCAAGCCGTCAAATCTTTTAACTCACAGAATCAGCAAATTTTTAGTGACTCGTTGGGAGCCTTTATTCAATGTCTCATTCAGTCAAAATTTACGATACCTGCATCGGCTGCACTCAGTGCGTCCGCGCTTGTCCGACTGACGTTTTGGAGATGGTGCCCTGGGATGGCTGCAAAGCAGCTCAGATTGCCTCCTCTCCCCGCACAGAAGACTGTGTAGGTTGCAAACGTTGCGAAACAGCTTGCCCTACCGATTTTCTGAGCATCCGGGTCTACCTGGGAGCAGAAACTACTCGCAGTATGGGTCTAGCCTACTAAATATCGATCGAATTGTCGATCGAATTACGGGCACAAAAGAGGGGGCGATTAAATTGCCCCCCCTTTTTTTGTCGCGGAATCTGCATTCTGGGGCCGGAAGAAGGTAAAAATGATAAAACTTGAGTTTTATTACGATCGCTAAGCAGGAGCAGTACCTTAAATGTGCGGAATCGTTGGCTATATCGGCACGCAAGCAGCAAGCGAGATTTTGCTAGCAGGATTGGAGAAACTAGAATACCGGGGCTACGATTCAGCGGGCCTCGCTACCATCTCGGAAGGAGAAATTACCTGCATCCGAGCCAAGGGCAAATTGCACAACCTCCGGGAAAAGCTAGCAGAGATAGACTCTCTGGCTCCCATTGGCATCGGACACACCCGCTGGGCAACTCACGGCAAGCCTGAAGAATATAACGCTCACCCTCACCTAGATAATAGCGGGCGAATTGCGGTAGTTCAAAATGGAATTGTCGAAAATTATCGCGAGTTGCGGGAAGAATTGAAAGCAAAGGGACATAAATTTGTCTCGGATACCGATACAGAAGTTATTCCTCATTTAATAGCTGAATTTTTGAAAGAAGCAAGAAGGGAGAAGGAAGAAGCAAAAGATAAAAAAACAGAAAAAATTGCTGATTTATCGTTTTTGGAAACTGTTTTAAATGCGGTAAATAAATTAGAAGGAGCTTTTGCGATCGCCGTTATATGTGCAGATTTTCCAGAGGAAATAATTGTCGCCAGACAGCAAGCTCCTTTGGTGATTGGGTTTGGTGCAGGCGAATTTTTCTGCGCTTCCGACACGCCAGCCTTAGTATCTCACACCCGCACTGTTTTGTCCTTGGAAAATGGCGAATTGGCAAGACTAACTTCGATGGGAGTGGAAGTTTACAGCTTTGCAGGGGAAAGGCTGAAAAAAAGCCCGCGCATCCTTGGTTGGAGTCCGGTTTTAGTCGAAAAACAAGGCTTCAAACACTTCATGCACAAGGAGATTTACGAACAGCCAGCGGTAGTCCGAGCTTGTTTAGAGGCTTATTTAGACAGCGATTGGCAGCCGGGAAATCCGCGCTCTCCCATCAATCTCAACTTGCCCAAGGAACTTTGCGCCGATGTCGAACAAATTTCAATTCTCGCCTGCGGAACGAGCTGGCACGCATCGCTAATTGGCAAATATTTGTTGGAACAATTAGCTAATATTCCCACTGCGGTGCAGTACGCTTCTGAGTACCGCTACGCGCCCGCACCGCTGACAGCAAATACTTTAACTATTGGGGTAACTCAGTCGGGAGAAACGGCGGACACGCTGGCTGCTTTGGGGATGGAACAGCAGCGCCGCGCTGGTTTTACCGATAAGTTTCGGGCGAGAATGTTAGGCATTACTAACAGGACTGAAAGTTCGATCGCCCACATGATGCCGCACGTCCTCAACACCCACGCCGGTATAGAAATCGGCGTTGCGGCCACTAAAACTTTTGTCACTCAGTTGATGGCATTCTATTTCTTAGCTTTGGATTTGGCGCACCAGCGGCAAACAATCAGCACCGAGAGATTGGCAGAAATTATTTCGGGTTTGCGCCAGTTGCCAGCCGAAATTGAGAAGTTTTTGGAGATTCAGGAACAGTATGTCGAGGAATTGTCCCACCAGTTTACAGAAACCCAAGATTTTATCTTTTTGGGGCGGGGAATTAACTTTCCGATTGCTTTGGAAGGGGCGCTGAAACTGAAGGAAATTAGCTACATTCACGCCGAAGGATATCCGGCGGGTGAGATGAAACACGGCCCGATCGCCCTTTTGGATGCGAAAGTGCCTGTAGTGGCGATCGCCATGCCCGGTAGCGTCTACGAAAAGGTGCTTTCCAACGCTCAGGAAGCGAAGGCGCGTGACGCCCGTTTAATTGGCGTTACGCCGAAGCAAGGTATGGCGGAGGCCGATATTTTTGACCACATTTTGCCCGTGCCTTTGGTGGATGAATTGTTGTCGCCGATTGTGACAGTGATTCCGCTGCAATTGTTGGCCTATCACATTGCAGCCCGTCGGGGTTTGGATGTGGATCAGCCGCGCAATTTGGCGAAGTCGGTGACGGTAGAATAAGGGAAGTTCGGCAACGGATTCTGTAACGGATGTAACGGATGTCAGTCCAATGAAAGTCGGAAGAAGGAAGAATTATGGCTTTTTCCTTTTTCCTCCTATTCCCAAGGCCAAATGCCCAAGGCCCGATGCCCTATTCCCAATGCCCTATTCCCGATGCCCGATGCCCAATTCCCGATGCCCCATTCCCGATGCCGTCTTTGCAAACACCGCAAATTGCGGCTAACAGCAACCAGCTTATCGTATTGACTCGGAAATCAAACACCGTCACGTCTACAGTGTTAAAAAGCGTACAGGCGACGAAGGCTAATAAATAACTGAAAAAAATTAGGCGATCGGTTACTCTTACATCTTGACAAACTACCTGATTTGTGCTAATAAATATTGATTTTTGATTGACAACTAAAGCATTTTCCGCTTTTTCCAGTGCTGCTATTTGCTCCTGTTTAATATCCGCAGAAAAAAGCGGCCAATTCGCCAGCAGCAAAACACCCCTAGCCAAAACCAAACCAACTAAACCAAACAAAAAAAGCGTTGCGGGTATTCCCGTTTCCGCAGTCAACATCAGTATCAAACTGTGAGGATGACCAAGCCATTCTTGCATTTGAGCTTGATAGAGAGGCGTAAAATTTCGCAATCCCCAACCAGTCCAAGGACGCTGCTGAGTCATTGACCAAGCAAATTCCCACTGAGTAGTTCTCAAAGTAGCAGTCGGCCGATTTGGGAACATCTCGTCGGTGAGTCTAGCCCAAAAGAAAGCCGGGACAATTATTCGCAAATACTGCCGTAAAGGTTGGGGACCTAAAGCCGACAAAAAAACTGTGCTAGCCACACTAAAAACCGCAGCTAATAATTTTTTATAACCCGCATAAAATGCAAAAGCCAAAACTGCCAAAACTGCCAGTCCCCAAGCATTGCGAGAATTAGTAAAAATCAAAGCAACAGCATTTCCGATCACTGCAAAACTTAAAAATAGGAATCGGTAATTGGAAATTGGGAATTGGGAATTGGGAATTGGTAAGTTGTGACGACTGACAACTGCCAACTGACAACTGCCAACTGACAACTGACAACTGACTTCTTCCATCCACAGTCCCATTGCTAAAATAAAAGCAATTGTCAGATAGCAAGCTAAAATATTAGCGTACATAAATACAGAAGCCATACGGCCGGGGGGATTGCCTTGGGGTTCGAGTACCCAGCCAAAAATAGGCTGCAATTGATCGATGCCACTCCAACCTAAAAATTGCTGTCCCAGACCTAAAATTATCACGGGAATTGAACTAATTACGATCGCCCAAGACAATTGTCGCAACTGAGCCGGAGTTTGAATTAAACTACTGAAAGCCGCAAACAATATAAAGAACGGCAAAAAATTGCACAAGCCTAAAACAGCCTCAATACGGTTGTTGGCCAAAATCGCCGTGATGACTAGCAGCGCGCTTAGAATTGCGAATCCTCGATTCAGCGGGCTACGGCTAATTTGCCGGAACTTTTGCCTGCAAGTGCCGGCCAATCCCAGGAATATTCCTAAAGCTCCCAAAATTGGAATTAAGGGAAAAATCATCATCCCGATTTGAGCGAAATTCCAAGGAATTTCCAGGCGGGTATCGGGATGTTGTTGCAGACGAGACTTGAGATTTTTGGCTGTCTGTTGAGTAGCTAGTCTCAACCAATTTCTGATATTCACCCACACTCCAATTCTTCAATCTAAAATCCAAAATCGTTATGCTAGTTCCCAAACGCATTCCGATCGCGTTAATCGAATTTGAGCTAAGGCAAAAATGGTCGGAATAATGCGGCCGTAGTTCGTGGAAATCGATCGCCAACCCAAATCCGCTACAAACCAAGTCCACATCACCGGGCCAAGCAACGAAAACACGCTCCGCGTCGCACCGTAACGAGCAGCACTCACGGCCATACCGCGCCGCGCCGTCTGAATTGCGACATAACTTTGAAACTGGGTTGCTGCGGTTGCAGTCCCTGTAATCACTGCTTGTTTAGCCATTTGATAGGTGGCAAAGTGCAGGGCAAATTGATGGGCTATCAATTTCAGCAACATGGGTTTTAAGATGGAACTAACGGCTAAAGCGCTGCCACCTTTGAAGAGCAAACCCAGCGGGTCTTTTTCCGCAGAAATTGGCAAGGGTTCAGAGAGTTTAGAATCAACAATTGCTCGCTGTACGCGCACTGTCAGCGCTTGCTGTTCATCTGCCGGCAAACGCTTCCACGCGCGGCCCATTAAGTGCAGAAATACTTCGGCTTCTAAGTCGGTGGTAGACAATTGTTTGGGATAAGGGATTTTGAGATAGCGACAAACTTGAATTAGTGCTTGTCTGTAAGTTACTTGTTCGGTTCGCCCTCTGAGTACCGTCAACCCGTCGGCTGCAAGGTAGCGAAACCGCTGTTCTACGGCGTCTAGCCATGCTTCGCGATCGCGACTTTGTACGTCTATCGGTGCGGGGGTTTGCACGTAATCTAAAGGGTTAAACTTGCGGCTAAACAACAGTTCGGTTAGTTGCTGCAATTCTTCTTCTGTTGTCAATTCTAGTGCTGCTCTGAGTTCGTCCAAGATTTTGCCCTCGCTAATGCTATTTTAGATTTTAGATTTTAGATTTTAGATTGTGCCCTAGTAACGATCGCGCGCCAGGAACTTGCCGAGCGCTACATTTTTTTAAACTAATCTTACCTGTCGATTCGTGCCAACCCCTATTCTACTACGTGGTGCAGGGCGATGGATGGAGCCGCGCTACGCTACGGCTGTGGGTTTTTATGCTCGTGGCGCAGAGCATCTTGGGCCCCGCAGCCTTTAAGCTGATTACTAAATCCAAAATACTGACACTTTAACTATGTTCGATGTTGTGGCGATCGGTGCGGGGATGGCGGGGCTGATTTGTGCTCGGCAGTTGCGCCTCGCTGGCTATTCTGTGGCGGTTGTTGAGAAATCTCGCGGCGCGGGGGGACGTGTTGCTACCCGCCGCGTACAGGGTACTAGGGCCGATCACGGGGCGCGGTATCTGGAACCGCAGGGGGATGCGGTGCAGGGGTTAATTGAGGCTTTGGTCGATCGACAGCTCATGAAACTCTGGACGGATAGTGTGGGAGAATTCCGACAAGGAGAAATATCTTTTATTCCTAATTCTTGTTATGTCGCGCCTGCTGGGATGAATGCTGTCGGTAAGTATATCGCAGAGGGTTTAGATATTTGGTACGGCCGCCGAGTCAAGGCGATTTCTCGTACCGACAATCAAATGTGGCGTCTTTCCCTGGAAGTTACCGACGACAATTTAGAGCTACCTCAAGAATTGTTTGCTAAGGCGGTGGTTGTGGCAATTCCTGCTCCTCAAGCTTTAATGTTTTTGGATTCGGAAATCGGTTTGTCGCCAGATTTTCTTGACAAATTGCGTTCTGTAGAGTATGACCCTTGCATTACAGTGATGGCTGGCTATTCTGCGGAACGGGAGTTAGATTTGAGCAATCTAAATCCGCAGTTGAAATCTGTTTCTTTTCCCGATGATTCTGATTTAGCTTGGATTGGCCTGGACAGCAGCAAGCGATTCGAGCCGCAGCAGCCTGTGTTTGTGGTTCACAGCACTGCTAATTTTGCCGATCGCTATTTAGAAGCTGCTGATTTGAATATTATCGGTCAAGAATTGCTCGATCGCGCTTCTGAACATTTAATGCCTTGGCTGAAGCAGCCTGAATGGTTGCAGGTTCACCGCTGGCGCTATGCTTTTTGTCGGAATCCTTTGCCTGTTTCTTGTTTGGCGGCTGCGGGGGATTTGCCGCTGGTTTGTGCGGGGGATTTGTGCGGGGATGGTCAAATTGAAGCTGCTTTGCGATCGGGTTTGGCGGCGGCTAATTGGGTGAATTCTCAGTTGCAGGATTTGCCGTTAGATTCAAACCTAAATTGTTCAGTTGACAGTTGACAGTTGACAGTTGATAGCGACCTCTACCTGGAAGGAAGAGGATTGGAGTAATGAATAGTCTGATTTTAATTTCTCCCTACAAGGGTTCCGGCTTTAAACCAATTCTTTCTGGTAATATGGCTACAATTAACGTATCGATTTTGCCGACTTCGCTATGATTGCCATCCCGTCTGGTTTTAGCCCCGAAGATTACCTTGCCCTCGAACGTGATAATACTGTCCGGCATGAATATCGGCGCGGTTTGGTGTACGCGATGGCGGGAGGTAGCGATGACTAAAGCCGTGTTTGTATTAATATTTTATAACTGCGATTAACCTTCACCAGCGCGATACAGTTATGAAAAATCCATCTAACGACTTACAAAAAAATGGAAAAATGGTGTAAAATCCCATTTTTCCAAATTTTTATTTTTGTGCTGTTTCCTGCTGTTTTGACTCTTGTTCTTGCATCTGCAATAACTCGGGAACTGTTACGAAAATGTACCCTTCCTTTCTGAATCGAGCAATAATATCAGGTAAAGCTTTTACAGTTCTCGCTCGATTGCCGCCGCCGTCGTGCATCAGCACAATGCCCCCGGATTTTGCCTGCCTCATCACGTTGTCCATCAAAGATTCCGTAAGAGTTCGCCAATCAAAAGAATCAGCAGACCACATCACAACTGCATAATTTTTCTTTTGAGCGTAAGCTGCCAATCCATTGTTTAAAATGCCTCCTGGCGGGCGAAAAATCGATGTTTGGATGCCAGTCAACTCCTCAATTAAGGATGAAGTGCGATCGATCTCGCGAGCAGCACCGTCTTCGTTATACTGAAGGTATTGGTGGCTCCAAGTGTGATTGCCGATCGCGTGACCGGCTGCTGCGACCTGTTTGCCAATTTCGGGATAAGTTTGCAGGTATCTTCCTACCCAGAAGAATGTAGCCTTAATATTATTTTCCTTGAGAATATCTAGGATTTGTGTAGTTGTTTTCGGCCAGGGGCCGTCGTCAAATGTCAGGGCGATCGCCTTGTGCTGGGAGTCTAGTTTCGCGTGACTAATGGTTGTACCTTGAAACTGATCCGGTAAGGCTGGTTGAAATCGGATTGCCTGCACTTGGGCTAGAGCATTTTGGGAAAATTCAACTCGACGGGCGATCGCCTCGGAGAACTGATTAATATTGGACATCGGCTGTTGTTCTGGCGACTGGGATACGGCCAAGACTTGCGCCTGAATCGGTTGCAATGGCTGATTTGCCCGCAAGTTAATCGGCCATGTCACACCCAGCAAAAAACTCCCTGTGGCGGCCATAAAAGCAACGATTAAAGTTTTTCGCCGCCTCCACAGCAGTTTCAATTTTGTCACGTCATTCTCTCCTTCACACCTTGTACAGTTAATTTGAGATTTTATGTTGATATCAAGTTAATCCACTTAAGAGGATAATCTTAAATTGGACTGCCCGTAAAAATGCTACTGGAAATAACCGATCGTGGGGAAGTCCGTCCGGATAAAAAAATTTAAGATTTGTGCGCCAGAAATGCCCTAACCCATGAAAACGCGGGATGGTTGAACTTTTTTCCCAGCCAGGGGGACGGCGCTCAAATCGGATTCATGGCACGATATTCTTAAGGACTCAGCCCGCATCGACCCGCGTCCCTACCTGACACTGCAAGATGTGAGTTTAACCTGAGATGTTGCACCATTGTCAATAAGCCTTTTATGAACAGGCAAGATGCCTGTTCCACAAAGAGTAGATTTTGTGGAACAGGCATCTTGCCTGTTCTTGAGAATGGTGCAAGTTGGTTTAACCGGATTTGATATGAGGGGCGATCGATGCCCGCCAGTCCTAAAATTAACTTTTAAGGCCGATTTTCTCCTTGTACAAGCCGACAATCCGATCGATAACTTCGGCAACAGTCAGATTGTCTGTTTGAATTTCCACAGCATCTGCCGCTTTGCGTAAAGGTGCAACCTCGCGGGTGCTGTCCTTTTCGTCTCGCAGGGCGATGTCTTGTTCCAATTGGGCCAAGCTAATATTAGCCCGATCGGTGTCTTTAAGTTCTAACAGCCGCCTGCGCGATCGCTCTTGTACCGAAGCCGTCAAAAAAATCTTTAGTTCCGCATCGGGAAACACGTTAGTGCCGATATCCCGGCCTTCTGCTATAATTCCGCCTTTTGTGCCGCAGCGTCGCTGTTCCTCCACCAGAAACTGCCGCACGGCGGGAATTGCCGCCATTTCCGAGACGCGGGATGTCACTTCCAAACTGCGAATTGCCTCGGTTACGTCTTCGCCGTTAATCTTCAACATCTTTGATGCGGGATCGAGGTTGTATTCCAAATAACTGGAACTGATTAATTCGGCGATCGCGCATTCGTCAGAAATCGGCGTGCCTGTTTTCAATGCCAGCCAAGTCAGCGCCCGATACATCGCGCCCGTATCCAGATAAAACAAGTTCAGAGCTGTTGCTGCAAGGCGAGTTACGGTAGATTTGCCAGCTCCCGCCGGGCCGTCGATCGCCACAATGGGCCGGCGGTTCCTGAGAATTATATTGTCAATCAAGCGAGTAGAGCCAACTCTGGCGGCCACGGCTAAAAGTCCTGCCGTTTCCACAACCTGCAAGGGCGTCAAAGTGTCGGGATCGACGAGTTCGGCGTATTCGAGCTTGACTGCGGGCTCTCCTGCGACTGCTGCGTGCACGGCAGCGAGTGCGGCTGCTGCGGTGCGGTCGCCTGAAGCAAACGTTTTCGAGGCTTGTTGCAGGGCGCGGTAGAGTACGGAGGCTTGCTGTTTTTGCTCTGCTGTTAAATACTGATTGCGAGAACTCATTGCCAGTCCTGACTCTTCGCGGGCGATCGGACAAGCGACAATCTCTACAGGCAAGTTAAAATCCAAGACCAGCTTCCGAATAATTGCTAGCTGCTGGGCGTCTTTTTGACCGAAATAAGCTTTTGTCGGCTGCACCAAACTCAAAAGTTTAGTAACAATTGCCGCGACGCCCTGAAAATGACCCGGCCTTGCCTTGCCGCACAAAACCGATGTCATCGCCGGTGGCGGCACTACTTGAGTTAAGGAGGAAAGGTGAATATCTATCTGTTTTTCGGCGGTTGGCTCTGTTTCTGTGCCGACTGCTTGATGGCCAAACATTTCGGTTGCTGAGGGAGCAAATATGGCATCAACGCCAGCTTGTTCGCACAACAGCCGGTCTTGCTCGAAATTCCGAGGATAATCTTGAAAATCTTCTGTCGGCCCAAATTGCAGCGGGTTGACAAAAATGGTGACCAGGGCGATCGCATTTTCTTGTCTTGCCCGCTGGATCAAGCTCAGATGCCCTGCGTGCAAAGCTCCCATCGTCGGCACCAAACCGACTGTCAAATGAGGTGCAGCAGACTTTTGTGAATTTAAGTAGCAGCGAAGTGCTGCAATGGTAGTAAACAGGCGCACCGGTAGAATCTCCTGAAGGCATTCGGCAGAATGCAGAATTTATTTGTCTGAATTTGTTCGATCGGACATTTTGCAGCGATGTTAGCAACAAACTCGCCCGCCCGCATCGGGACTCGACGAGTCCAAGATGTCAGTTTTATTCTACTTTCTGCCTTCTACACTTCGGATAACTTATTTATTCTGTCTTACCAGAAAGAATTGGTTTAAAGCCGGAACCCTTGTAGGGAGAAATTAAAATCAGACTATTCATTAATCCAATCCTCGGCCCTCCAGGTAGAGGTCGCCCTCAACTGTCAACGGTCAACTGCCAACGGTCAACTGCCAACGGTCAACTGTCAACGGTCAACTGTCAACGGTCAACGGTCAACTGTCAACGTCCAACAGTTGTTTGCTGCGGCGGTTCGATCACTTCGATTTCCACTCTGGCAACGCCACTGCTGATCATTCCCAGCACGCTGGCGGCGCCTGCGGACAAGTCAATGAGCCGATCGCCCACATAGGGGCCGCGGTCATTAATGCGGACGACTACGGTGCGGCCGTTGTCTAGATTTCTCACCATGACTCTCGTTCCAAAAGGCAAATTTGGGTGGGCTGCGGTCATATCATTTTGGTTGAAACGCTCGCCGCTGGCGCTGAGGTTGCCGTCAAATCCGGGGCCGTACCAGGAAGCCCAGCCGCTGAGGCGCACTTGAACTGGGCCCAGAGACAGCACAGCGGGTTCTGGTTGGGGTTTGCCTGCGACTTCTTCCAGGGGTGGGGCGTTGCCCAGAAGCCGGCGGAGGCGATTGGTTGCTTGCAGGGCGTCTCGGCTAAAGTCGCTGGTGGTGTCGGGGAGGATGGTTTCGGCGTTGATGTTTACCAAGTCCTCGCCGTTTGCCTGGATAATGTAGCGATCGCCTTTTTCCCACTTAACGGTAATGCTGTTGGGATCGATGTTGTTGCGGGCTAGCTGATTGAGTCTTGCTGCTAAGGTTGATGCCTGCCAAACTGCATCAGGTTCTTGGTTGCTGGATTTGCTGGCAATGTTTCCGACTTTGGGATTTTCTCTGGCGGCCGCTACTTTTGACGGACTGCTAGCACCGGCTTGGCTGTTGCCAGTTTCTCCCAAAGGCGTGTTTGTTTCCGGATTCGCGTTCAGAAAGGTGATGACTGGAATGTTTCGCACGTAGACTGTCGCTGCTTGTCGCCCGCCTAAGTCGTGGGGCTGAATTTTGGCGATCGAGTCTCGGGCAATTTCAGCTCTTGCTTGATACTGATACTGTCCGACTTTTTGCGCTTCGACCCGAGTAGCGTTTAACTGCCGGGACGGTTGGGTGGCAATTACTTGCTCGGAAACCTGAGAGTTTTGGTTGTCGGCACCTGTTGCTTGTGCGTGACAAGAGGATGCCGTTCCTACCACAGGAACTAACAGGACAGCGAGTAGACCACCAACAAATTTTTCCTTCATACGTCCATTTTTGTGAATAGCCATTGCCAACCGAGATTGGAGGATGGGCCATTTGGCGGCGGGCGTCAAGGATTTCTCTCTTGCCCTTCGCCATTCCCCCGTGAGTCAAAGCAAAGTATCCGGGTGCGTTTTTGCTTTAATGCTTCCGCCCCAAAAAAAATTGGCGGAAACTTCCCTGACACTCAACAACTCGTACTCGATCCGCAATTTGTGTTTTGTTCACGAACTGCAACAGACTACCACAAACTTTTGCGCTTGGGGATCGCTGCGATCGCGATTTTCACCAAATCTTCATCAAATCTTCTCAAAACCCTCTATCATAAAATCCTTTAGTTCCAAGGCTTACAGCCGTTTCAGTTATTCCAGAAAAATTTACAAAAATTTACAAAAATTTATTCTATTTTGTGGGCTGCCGAATGGCTAGTCTTAAAAAAGCTGTTTGTCAACTGTTATGGGCATAAACTAAAAATTAGAAATCGATTTGGCGGACTTATGGATTATCGAGAAGCAGGTGTGGATGTTGAGGCGGGCAGAGCTTTTGTCTCGCGCATCGGGAGTATGGTCAAGAGCACGCACCGATCGGGTGTTTTGGGCGGATTCGGCGGGTTTAGCGGTTTTTTCAGCGTCCCGGAGGGTTTAAAAGAGCCGGTGATGGTTTCGGGTACTGACGGCGTTGGGACTAAGTTGAAATTGGCCCACGATCTCGATCGGCACGACACGGTAGGTATCGACTTGGTGGCGATGTGCGTCAACGACGTGCTGACATCCGGGGCCGAACCCCTCTTTTTTCTCGATTATTTAGCCACGGGAAAGTTAAATCCCGAACAATTAGCTGCGGTGGTGGCCGGCATTGCTGACGGTTGCAAGCAAGCGGGCTGTGCTTTGCTCGGAGGGGAAACGGCAGAAATGCCCGGTTTTTACTCTTCGGGTGAGTACGATTTGGCTGGGTTTTGTGTGGGAATTGTCGAAAAGAGCAAATTGTTGGACGGTTCGCGGGTGCAGGTGGGAGATGTGGCTGTGGGGCTGGCAAGTTCGGGCGTGCACAGCAACGGTTTTAGTTTGGTGAGAAAAATTGCGGGCGATCGGGGTTTTGACTGGCATTCCCAACCAGAAAAGTTAGGTGGCAAAACTTTAGGAGAAGTGCTGCTAACTCCGACTAAAATTTATGTGAAACCAGTCCTCGAAGCAATTAAGAGCGGTCTAGAAATTCACGGCATGGCTCACATTACGGGCGGCGGTTTGCCGGAAAATTTGCCCCGCTGTTTGGGAGTTAATCAATCTGTCAGAATTGACAGTAATAGCTGGCCAAATTTACCAATTTTCCAGTGGATTGCTGAAGCGGGTCAAGTTGCCACAGCAGATATGTTCAATACTTTTAATATGGGGATTGGCTTTGTGCTGTTGCTCGATTCGAGGGAAGTAGAACAGGCTGTTAAATGGTTTGAATCTCAGGGAATTGGTGCTTGGGCGATCGGGGAAGTGATTGAGGGGAACGGAGAATTGATCATGGATAACGGTTAATGGGTAATTAGTAAGAAGCAATCGCAGGGGCTGAAGATTGCTTCGCTTTGTTTTATGCGTTAACAGACAATCTCAATCTGCCTTCATCTGTGTATATCTGCGGTTAAATTTATAATTTTGAAAGTAACCGCAGAGGAGGCAGAGGACACAGAGGATGAAAGAGAAAAAGGAATTCACAAGAGATAACTCGTTGCTACAATTTTAAAGGCAATTGAAATAAGCTATTGTGCTTTTAAATACGGTATAATTCAAAATTATTTCCGTGTGAATTAGTGTAAAAATTTCCACCGAACGTTTAAATTAATTGAAGAGCTATACTATTTATTACATCGACTCGGAAATGAAGGATTGTTAATTGTTGAAGTGAGAAAATATCAAAAACCAAGGTAATGTTTGTATCACAGTTTAAATAAAAAACACCTTATTAGGCTTGTACGTGACTCAAAATTTCCAAAAACTCCTGCACAACTAGATCCGGTTCTTCGCTGCATCGGGTAGCATCGTAATGTTTGACAAGACTGATGCCAGAATCTATGAAAAGCTGGCACATTTCATCTTCTGTTGCGTTTGGATAGGATGATCCACTGTCAATTTTCAGTATCCCTAGCTTGTTTTGGTGGAAGATCAGAAAGTCAGCTTCTTGGTTTTGTCTGCCGGCGGGTGTTGTCAGTCGCAGTTGGGAGTTGGGGATAAAGAGAGTGGAAGTGCGATCGAGTATTTCGGCAATTTTCACTTGTGCGTCAGAGTGAAGGCGAAAACCATTCCAGTCAATTTCGTTTTCTGAGTTAGATAATTCAGTTTCACCGTCAGCGTTTATTGTTTTATCTAAATCGGTTTGAACATAATCAGCTTCATTTAAATTTGCGAATAATCGAGCTCCACTTAAGTTGGCGCCACTGAGATTTGCACCGCTGAGGTTAACTTCGATGGTCAGATTCCGCTGTAGATTCACTTGAGTTCGCCGTAAGTATCGTTTCAATACTGACTTTAGATTATCTTTTTTGACTTTTTTTTCTAGTGCTTTTGAAAGTAGTTTCCACAGTTTAGCACCAGCATCTTTGATATAATCATATTCATAGCCTGCGCTTTTAGCAATTTCTATATAAGACCGCCCTTCCCAGGATTGACGAAACACTATTTCTTGAACTTTGTTGAGGCGATCGTAGTTGAGGGCTGTTTCTGCGATCGTGATGGCTTCGTCAACGGTCATGTATCACACTCCTTCAGCAGTGAAGCGTTAATGTAGGTTTAACATAGATTCTAGCGCAACAGGGAGCTGATATTACTTTTTTATTACTTTTTTGTTACTTTTTCTCACTGTTGAACCTGGCATAGAGTTGCTATTGTATCTCTAGATGCACAGGGATGTGAATATCAATAACACTAAGCGACACTCCCAAGGACTTCATTTCCTGATGGAGCAGGTTAATGCTGATCTGCTGGTGAGTTCACTGTTTTTTTTGAAAGGGGGAATGATGGCTGCAAATAACATATCACCACAAAATACTGATAGACCTATCTGGGATGACACCAAGATATATATTACCAAAAATACAGTTCAATTTGGTTTAGATATCTATCAGTTTCGCAACGTCACAGGTTTTGGCATATCTCCAGTTAAGACCGAAAATATCCCCTTACAATGGATTTTAGGATTGTTTGTTATTGGACTTATTGTAGCTAATAATTCTGATGGTAGATTGTGGGGAATAACTATGGCTATAGTGGCAATTTTTTTATTGATCATAAATAGTTTTTTTATGCCCAAATATTACGGGCTTAAATTATACCTTAATTCAGGTTCACCGTCCCCAGTATTTATTACTAGCGATATGCCAGGTTTAGAAAAAGTAGTTTTAGTTTTACACAAATTCATGGAAAGTAATGCAGAAGGTAGTTATGTAGTATACTCAACCGATCGATCTATCCGAATAGAAGGAAGTGTTGGAGGTTCCGTCACAGCAGGTAATATTGGAGGCAGTTCATCAAGTCAAGTTGGAGGAGATGTCTCTCGAAATGACTAAAAATAAAAGTGTCATCCAAAGATAAATCAAATTAGGAGGGAATAATGGAAGATAAACAACGTATTCAGATCGGAGGAAGTGTTGGAGGTCCTGTTACGGCAGGTAAGATTGAAGGGGCTTCATCAAGTTATGTTGGAGGAAATGTTTCCTTCGCTATAAACGAGTTACCTTCATCCTCTGAACCTGATAAACCCGGAATCAAAGAGTTACTTACCCAACTCCAAGCAGAAATTAAAGCAGATCCAAACTTAACAGAAGATGACAAACAGGATGCTTTAGAACAAGTAAAAGAGTTAGCTGAAGCTGCTCAAAATCCTAATGATGCAGAAATGAAGAATAAAGCCAAAAAGGCAGATCGGATGCTCGGACGAATTATCTCCGCTGTACCACAAGCCACAAAACTCCTAGAATTCTGTAATAATCTACTACCATTGATTACTAAAGTGTTTGGGTTTTAGTAAGCGATCGCCCTTCGGCAAACACGCCAAATAATTACGATCGCACTTCCTCTCCTCTCATTTGTTCACAACACTCTTTGACGGATGGTGAAAGGCTTGTCAAGTGCGATTTAATAGTTTTGGACGCATGGGCATTCAGAAACTGGGTTTTTTTTACGAAAAGACGCGTTGCAGCCTGCAGATTAGCTAAAAAACCCGGTTTTTTGGGTTGGAGTGCGTTCAGGACTATTTCACTCAATCCAAGAACATCCTCATACAAAGTAGAGATTGGACACTAAAAATTGAGACTAGCCAACTCTAAACATTCCCCCTCACGGTAGAAAGAAAAACCCCAACGTTCGGCCACATCGCGACGGTAGCAATCTACATTCATCACTTGTTGAATAATTAATACATATTCTTGTATAGTTGATAGCGATCGATAATCGGCAAATTTATCTACTCTGTCAAACACCTCAGTTGTGGGAGAAAAAAGTTTAGTCTTTATTCACTAATATTCCCCTATTCAGGACAGAATTCCTGAATACCAACTTGATGATTTTGCTGCCAGAAATTATCGCTACAAATTTGATGATTTTGAGACAGAAGTCCTGACTTATTAATAGGCGATCGCCAATCATTAGACTTTTTGCAAAAATAGATAATATCTGCGTTCATTTGCGTTCATCTGCGGTTAAAAACAGAAAATCCAGAACTCTTGCAAAAAGTCTAACCACCAATCTTACTTAGTCTTGTCCAAAGTCCGCGACTCCAACCAAATAGGAATTGCAATCCAAGCAACTGCTAACAGCAAAGCAAATACCGCAAATTGAGCGGCCCAAGCTACCAATTTCTCTAAAGACACAACTTGTCCCAAGAAGTAGGATAAACTCACCATTACCGATGCCCAGCTTGCAGCACCCAGAACATTGAACAGTGAAAATTTCCAAAAAGGCATTTCTGCAATACCCGCTAGGGGGCTAGCAAAAATTCGCAGTAGTGCGATGAAACGGCCTAAAAATACGGCTTTAGCTGCATTTTTGCTAAACTGTTCTTTTAGGTCAAACAGTTGTTCTTCCCGAAAGCGGAAAAATTGTCCTAGCTTCAGCAGCAGCGGCCAGCCACCGTATCTGCCGATCGCATAACCAAAATTTCCCCCCAATGTAGCACCGGCGATCGCACTGCCGAGCACAAACCAGTAATTCAGTTCCCCGC
Organism: Microcoleus sp. N9_A2; assembly: GCF_036701775.1. Classification (NCBI taxonomy): domain Bacteria; kingdom Bacillati; phylum Cyanobacteriota; class Cyanophyceae; order Oscillatoriales; family Microcoleaceae; genus Microcoleus; species Microcoleus sp. N9_A2. Next base: position 26,120 of record NZ_JAUBRH010000021.1, read on the forward strand.
TGCCGGCTAAAAACCCGCCCGCAATTGTAATTGTCTCGCCTGGAAGAGGAACTCCCAGATTTTCCAGCAAAATTCCCAGAAATACTGCCCAGTAGCCGTAATCACGCGCAAACTGCTGAATAGTCTCTAACGATAAAAACTCAAAAGACATTCGATACTGCCTTCGTAAACTTTTGCAAAGCTCAATACATTTATATATTGGCTCGATTCAGCCAATAGTGCAATCTTTCGATGTGATGAAAAACACACTGTTGTCGCGATCGCTGGCTCAACTAAAAATTAAGCTTTCAGGCATACTAGATGAATAGAGAATTGTTGCGGTTGCGTTCCGCGCGATCGCTAGCCAGTTTCCTGCTAAATTTATCACAACGGCTCTCCCCACCGATTCCACAAGGGCGATCGCACATCCTCAAACATACGCTGAAATCCTCTGAGTCTTTCAAGAGAGTCAGCAACTAAACTAACTTATTCATACTTTACGATCGTAGGATAACTGCTATGGAATTTCCCAACTTCAACCCACCCATCGTCCTTCAACCTCACAACTGCCTGGATTCCCAAGCCGGCAGCCTCCTCCAGCAACAGCTAGCCGAGATTGTGCCCGATCGCCACAAACTCTGGGTAATAGACATGGCCGCCGTAGATTTCATCGACAGTTCCGGGATCTGCGCCTTAGTCGGCGGACTCAACGCCGCCCGCCACCGGGGATGCCGCCTCGTCATCTGCAACCTCTCAGCCACAGTCAAGCTAATTTTTGAAATTACTCAACTCGACCAACTGTTTGAAATCTTCGACAGCTTCGACCAAATTATCTCCGCTGAAACTCCCGCTCTAGTTGCTTGATTAAAATCATCTGCCGAGCTGAAATCTCAAGTTTGTAAGAGACTTCCAGCAACCGCAGAACTAATTTGTATATCATAAATAGGTTTATTTGTCAAGCAATACCAATGACAAACAAATAAATCCGGCACTTGAACGCCGACAGAAGCGATCGCAGGTGCAGCCGGAAAAGGCCAAAGTCGATCGAAACAAATCCTTTCCCCTACAAACCCGAACTGCATCAAATAAGTCGCCGGCGGCGCATTTAAAAGATTTAGCAAGCGGTAAGCCAACTCATACAACTGCTGTCGCCAAACATCCGACAAATGCACCGGTTGAGAGTAACTCAACTCGCCAGAGTGCTTGTCAGGTTCCCCACCGATCGCCTCAGCATACAGCGGCCCCTTTGCCGTCAACACCACAGGCAGCCAAAAATTGCCACCCCCGACGGGAAAAAGCAACTCCTGGGAGACTCGATCGCGCGCCGCCGCAACATTGCCACAAAAGCGAAACACATCTTGAGCAGGAAAAAGCAGATTTTCTGGCAGATCCAGCGTCAAAGGACAAACGATCGCCCCACTCGGAGCGATCGCACCAGAATTGAGTTCAGAAACCCCACAGATATTAACTTCAGTTAAAGGATGAGATTGAGCGATCGCAGCCTTCAGACTTGCGGCCGCGCTTTTCTCGTCGCCCGCCACAATCAAAACCTTAGACATTGCCAAAGCTCGGCATTTGAATGCCCCGATCGTCCGTTTCATCGACACTCGGCAGATCCAAGCCCTTAGCCTTGCGGCTCCGCACAGCGAGACGGTAAGTGACGCTTTGCAACTCAGTGTGCAGTTGGCGGTTTTCCTTTTGCAGTTGATCCAATTTTTCCTTAATTGGCTCGATCCGTTCGGCAAACTTCTGGCGGTAAACCCCTGGCAATTCCTGAACCACCTGTTCCAGCATCCGAGAGCGATCTGTCAATTCTTGCACTGACTGCCGCAGTTGGTAAACCTCAGCATCCCGCTCGGCGATTTGTTCCTGATAAAAACCCACCTGTTCCTCAACAGCTTGGAGTTGTTCCCGCATTGCCTGCATTTGAGCTTGGTGGCGATCGGAAACTTCCGGCGCCGGCACAAAACTCGAATTGCCCTTCACCAGCCTGAAAAGTTCTTGAGACAACTGCTGCACCAATTGGTCGCGCATTTGCAGCTCTTCGGTGAGACGAGATACCTCTGATTGCAATTCTTTTGAGCTTACAAGTTTAGTTGGATTCACGATGACTCTCAGCTTTTGTTATATAATGTGTTTCTATTTAAAAATATCTTTCCCTTACCGCAGAGGCAAGAGGCAGTTCAAAAGTTTTGAACCCATTAGGCTAAATCGAGCCCGCGGCCCGATGTCAAGGGTAAAGCTCAGTCTAACTCAAATCAGGCATCCCCGTCATCACCTTAGTTTCTTGCCATAGACACAGGTAAAATCCTAGGTTTTTTGTCCATAAACCCGGTTTCTTAGCTTTTTCTGAGAATAGTGCAAGATCTCATCTGTAACCAATCACAGCCGAAAGGACTTTGCCAGCTTCGTCCACGGTGCTGCCAAAACAGATTATGCCGTCCTCGTGACCTGCCATCGCCAGAATTTGGCGCTCTGCCAAATTCTCCTCCTCAAAAAGTCTAAACATTTCTAAGGCCATCTGGGGAGTGCCGTAAGGTATTTCTTTTCTAGTCGTAGGAATCTTAAACAGCAGGTGCTGCCATAGTTTAGGATTATGGACGTGGATTATCGCGCCCACATCATCTCTCTGAAGGTACAGGGCCCCGTGAGTCAGGGACTCCGACGAAGCTTGTACCGGGCCCCGGCAGCCGAGGTAATTTTTTTCTAAGTTAAATTCGGTAACAGTACAGTAGAATTCTGATCCCAGAGTCCTCAAATGTGCAGTCTGGGTTCCCGAAATCACGAATTGGCAAGAATTGCCGAGTCTGACGCTGACGTTGCCAAACCCTATGCCATTTTCGTAGACGCCAATTAATCCCCAAGCGTGGAGCCGATCGCGCCAGTCCATCAAATCTGCTATGTTCCCGCCAGCTACAGGGTCTGCTTCTTCCCAGTCACAGCGGTACTTAACGACTCCTTCATCCATCCATTTTTTTGTCCGATATGACACCACAGACATGGCCCAAGCTGAGACTTAATCGAAGTTGTCAAGAAGTTGTCAAACAGCTTTTTTTGCCTGCTGCCTGATGTCTCGGTGCATAAGTGCCTTAACTAATCTACATTCCAGTGTCGCCGTAATTAGCGATCGACATTAGCAAAAAGTAAGCTACGAAAGAAGAACAAATTATTCCTAACGTCATGGTCTAGCCTCTAGGTGATTACAAAAGTTCAATATGAAAATGTACGCTTTCAGTCGGGGAGTTTGATTCCAGGCTTTTGGCCCATCAAGTTTTTGATGTGAAACTACGTAACTTCCCTGAACAAGTTATTGTTCCAGACTAAAGCATTTATACTGAGCTGACTTACCCCTTAAGAAAGGTTTAACGATAAAATACCTGTTTATGCAGTAACTGAGGTAAAAAGCAACCGTACATTTACATACTTTTTATGATTATAGATATATTTAAGGGAGCGGAACACAAAAATGAAACATTTTTTAATCTTGGAGACAACTGACCAAATCTTTGGGTGCGCTACGGTCGTCAACACCTCTGTTGATCGAGCAATTTTTAGATCCGGGGTACCCTACAAGCTCAGAAACCGGGTCGTAATGTCATCTCCGATAAAATGACCGCAATTAAGCTCGTGCCGGCGGGTTCACGAAAATCTGTAGTATAAATTATAGATCCCGTAAACCGGCGTTGACCGAGAGCGGGATGGTGGATCGACCGAACTTGATATAAGTCCTAGTAACAAAAAAACAAGCCGATCGAGCAGTGATGACTTGATCGGCTAAATTATTCTGTGGAGCGCGATCGCCCGCAGCCGTTTAAATGTGGAAGTGATACAAGATGCTGCCGTCGTCTTTAATTTCGCAATTGGCATTAAAAACTTCAGCTTGTTGGTTCAAAAAACGCTGAGCGACATCCGGTGACAGCCGCGTTTCCATAGCAAACCGCACCAGAGTGATTTCGCCGCGGCCTTCTTTGATCAGTCGGTACAAAGCACTTTGAAGCCTGTCGCTCTCTTCTCGCTGAAAAGCTGCTTTGTACCTCCAATCCGCCACCGAAGGAATCAAACCGCGGCTGACCAAAATCGCCAACAGCAAGCCAATTCCAAAAATCAGAGGCACAGTCGGATCGCTCGTGGGCGTCGCCACAATTTGCGGCACTGTAGCGGCGGCCAAACTGCTGACCATTTCTTTTTCCGACGCTTGCGTATCCGCCATTGCAAGCTGAGTTTTGTTATAAACGTCTTGTTGAAGCTTCATTTGCTGCAACAGGCGAGCGCGCTCTCTTTCGTATTGGTCGAGTTTTTGCTGAGCTTGTTTCAAGTCTTGAGTGACTTGTGCCAAGCGTTGGTTTAGCGTCTGATTGACCGATTGCCACCGATATCTGTTAATCAGGCGGCTTTTTTCAACCATGCCCTTCATCAACATATCTGCCGTTTGGATTGCTTGCTCCTGATCGAGCGAGCGATACCCAACCATAATTTCTAGGGGTTGTTCCGGCTTAGAAATTTTGACACTAGCATTTTGTCGAACTTGCTGGGGCGACAGCTTAACTGCATCTGCCACTGCTTTGACAACATTATCTGCTAGGAGAACCTCCGGGGTGAGTTGCTCTCCCTGCTTGAGAATTGTCGTACCCGTGCTCGAAAATTTGACTGGCGGATTATTAGAAGTGAGAGTGCCTTGAGCCATGAATCCGGGGGGCGGGGCGAGGCGGTAGGCTAGGGCGCCTGAAATACCCATAATTACAGCAAAACTGCCTAGGGCAATCCATCTGTATTGATGTGCTGAAGATCTAAAACGTAAATTTCCCATTTTGATAGTCAAGTCATAACATTCGCTTGCCGCAGCTACTGCCAAACGCCAGAGCGATCGTTTCTTTCTGGTTAGTCAAATTGACTGCTGAAAATTTTCTCAGTTTCTACCTAAAAGCTATTAGCTTTTGAGAGTTGTCAATATTCATGATCCGAAAAAACCGATCGCGCTTTTATTTGATCCGAGCTATAACTTCAGTTTTTGTCCTTAATAATTAATCTGTAACAAGGCTTCTGGAAGTCTACTGGCATCAGACTAGCACTCAGGCGTGCGATCGCCTCGCCTCCCCGTGTTTGTTGACATTCAAAACAGTCTCCTTTTCACCCTTGACAATTCTCCAATTATCTTACGTCTTGGCGTCTTGCGGACGCGGTTGAAGAATAAAAAAAACCTTAAATACTCTGCCTAAAAACTTAACAAGCAAGAATTATACCATGCAGTTAAGAGTTTGCTGCGTATTAAAAAAAATTGTGGAGCTGGTCTCGCCCCCAGATCCACATATTCACATAACAATTATGGTTCGATCGGTTGATGGTTCGATCGACCCTCAGAGGCGAAAGTTCAGAAGCCGATCGGCAAAATCAGACCCTCGCGGGCCATGACAGCCTTGGGGAAAGCGATTTGCACATCTTCGGCGATGCGATCGAGAAAATCGTCAGTATGAGCCGGATCATGGTGAAAAATCACCACTCGTTTCACCCGCGCTTCCTTAGCCATTCTCACCGCTTCCTGCCAAGTCGAGTGTCCCCAACCCACCTTCGGAGACTTGGGGTTGTGATATTCCTCGTCGGTGTACATCGCATCGTAGATCAGCACATCAGCGTCGAGGGCCAAATTGTAGACATTCTCATCTAGTCGATCAGGAAAATGCTCCGTATCAGAACAGTAAACCACCGAACGTCCCTGCCAACTCACCCGATATCCCATAGCAGTATTCGGGTGATTCAGAGAACCAGTCCTAATCTCAATATCGTCCAGCATCATCGTCTGGTTGTGATTGAGTTCGTAGAAATTCAAATCTGCAGGCAAACCCATCAGCGGCACCGGCGAATTTGAGTGCAGAATCCGTTCCACAAAATGCCTTTTGAGACAATCTCCATCCGGCGGAATCGCCCCATAAATATCAAACCTATTGCCGCGGATGAAAGCTGGGGCGAACAGCGGGAAACCTTGAATGTGATCCCAGTGATAGTGAGTAAAAAACATATAAGCTTGCACCGGCATTTCTTCCAGCAACTGGTCTCCCAGCATCCGCAAGCCTGTTCCGCCGTCAAAAATCAAGCGTTTGCCAGCTACTCGCATTTCCAAACAAGAAGTATTGCCGCCGTAGCGAACAGTTTCCTGTCCGGGTGTCGGAACGCTGCCCCGCACGCCCCAGAACTGTACGACAAAATCATCCATACCTTTTATTGATTCCGAGGGTTGAGGGCAATCAACGGGAGTTGCCGCTACAGAGGACAAGCTGATTTCCATTTTAAAATTCAGATTTTAAGGTTCCACATTGTCCGTGATGGCGCAGCAGATGGTCGCACAAAACTAAAGCTACCATTGCTTCCACCATTGGCACAGCTCTTGGCAAAACGCAAGGGTCGTGCCGTCCTTTGGCCGCTAGCAGGGTTTCTTCGCCTTCTCGGGTAACTGTGCGCTGCTGCTGGCGAATGGTCGCAGTCGGCTTGAAGGCCGCCCGCAAAATAATATTTTCGCCGTTAGCAATGCCGCCCTGAATTCCGCCGGAGCGATTCGTCACTGTACGAATTACACCCTTATCATCAGTATAGTATTCATCATTGTGTTCGCTGCCCTTGAGTAGAGTCCCGGCAAACCCGGAACCAATTTCAAAGCCTTTGCTGGCGGGCAAGGACATGATGGCTTTGGCCAAGTCGGCTTCGAGTTTGTCGAATACGGGCATTCCCAGGCCTTTGGGTACGTTGCGGGCGACGCATTCGACTACGCCGCCGATCGAATCTCCGCTGTCGCGAACTTTTTCGATCAGTTCAATCATTCGATCTGCACATTCGGCGTCTGGACAGCGAACGATGTTGCTTTCTACTTGTTCTAAGGTAACAGTGTCTGGGTCGGCGACGCATTCTAAGTCTTTGATGCGTTTAACGTAGCCGACTATTTCTACGCCTGTGGCTTGGAAGAGAATTTTTTTAGCGATCGCCCCTGCTGCTACTCTACCTATTGTCTCCCTCGCCGAACTGCGACCTCCGCCTTGCCAGTTACGAATTCCGTACTTAGCATCGTAGGTAGCATCAGCGTGGGAAGGGCGGTAAGTTGTCGCCATTTCTTCGTAGTCTTGGGGGCGAGTGTTTTGATTGCGGACTAAAATGGCGATCGGCGTTCCCAAAGTTTTGCCTTCAAACACCCCCGACAGAATTTCGCAGGTATCTGCTTCTTTGCGAGGTGTCGTAATTTTGCTTTGGCCGGGGCGACGGCGATCGAGTTCCGCTTGAATTTCCGATGCGTCTAGCGATACCAGGGGCGGACAACCGTCGATTACTACTCCCACACCGCCGCCGTGAGATTCCCCAAATGTCGATATCCGAAATAAATGCCCGAAGGTGTTGCCCATAGTGCTTTCGCCTGAAACCTAATAATTTTTACTTTAACTGGAAGATAGATTTTTCAAATATAGATTTACTGTATTTTTGAAGAATATAGCATTGACTGGGATGCCGACAGTCGATCGGGCACTGCAGAAGTTTGATCGCATCCCGGTAGCAGAATATCTACGAGGGACAGGGGAGAGGAGGGAATTGGGAGAAGAGGAAAAGTGAAAATCTCTTCTTCCCTCTTTCTGACATCAGTTACATCGGCTGCCGAACATCCATCCATCCATCCATCCATCCGTTACATCCGTTACAAAATCCGTTGCCGAACTTTTTTAGTCTTCGTGTTCTTCAAAAGGATCTCTCAATTCCTTAGCGGGAGGGCCGAAAGCCGTGTAGATCGAGAATCCGGTGATTGCCACCAGACACACGCCCAGTGAAATGCCTAGAACTGCTGCGGGTTCCATATTTTTGATCGATTATGAGTGCTCCACTCCATAATATTACAAAAAATAACAATCCGTCTGAAAGTCTAGTGATTTTAGGCGCAATACGGTATTGCCGCCAACCCCCACTCGCCGTTGTCCGAGTCCCCTTCCTGCATTTCTGAGAAATTGCGATCGCAATTAGCGGTGGAAGTATGTCAAACTTTTCTGTAGAGATTCATTGTAGGTGACTTATGGCACAGCGGACTTGGTTAGGAGATATACTCAAACCCCTTAACTCAGAATACGGCAAGGTAGCCCCTGGTTGGGGAACCACCCTGTTGATGAGCGTTTTCATCGGATTGTTTTTCGTGTTCTTGTTGATTATTTTGCAAATCTACAACTCTTCTCTGATTCTAGAGAATGTGGATGTTGATTGGTCGAGTCTCGGCCGCTAGAATTTGAGCGAAAATTAAGGCTAACAGTAAAAGCTGAGGGTGGAGGAGAAATGGTAAAAGCTAAGTTTTCCCATTTTCCCTTGCCCTTTCCCGTTAGTCCCTCGTAATTAAATGCTAACTAATTAAACAAATTACCGGAGACAAAAAATGAATATTTTTGGCATTGGTTTGCCGGAAATGGCAGTGATTTTTACCATCGCCCTGTTGGTATTCGGCCCAAAAAAGTTGCCAGAAATTGGTCGGAGTTTCGGGAAAGCACTTCGGGGTTTTCAAGATGCTTCGCGGGATTTTGAGTCGGAGTTTACGCGGGAAACCAAGCAGCTAGAAGAAGCAGTAGCAACTACCAAAAAGCCGGAACCAGAAAAACTCGCGGCGGCTGCTAAGGAAGATATCACAGACAATTAGATGAACAACACTCAAAAATCGGAAACACCAGCGGAGTTAGTAATTCCCCAGCTAATTGTGGGTTTGGGGAATCCTGAACCAAAGTACGATCGCACGCGACACAATATCGGCTTTAATGCAGTAGATGCTTTAGCTAAATCTTGGCAAATTTCCCTGTCGGAAAACCGCAAATTTCAAGGCATATTTGGCGAGGGAAATCGGCCGCGGGGACAGAAAATCCGCTTGCTGAAACCGTTGACGTACATGAACCTGTCGGGCCAATCGATTCGGGCGGCGACGGATTGGTACAAAATACCTCCAGAGTCCGTATTAGTAGTATACGACGATATGGATTTGCCGATCGGCAAACTCAGAATGCGACTAGCAGGTTCAGCGGGCGGACACAACGGCATGAAATCGACAATTTCTCATTTGGGCACGGACAAATTTCCCCGCTTGCGTATCGGCATCGGCAAACCTCAAAACGATGCTGCTAAAAATGACAAAGATACGATTTCCTTCGTTTTAGGAAAATTTTCCTCAGAGGAAACTCAATTAGTAGAGAAAGTGCTTAAACTGGTTGTAGAAGCTGTGGAACTGAGTCTCCACCAAGGAGTAGAAAAAGCCATGAGTCTCTACAACAATCGTACCATTGCAGAAACAAACGCGGAAACAAAAAGGTGAGTTCGAGACGTTTGCCCGAAACAACTGCATATGTCCGAGTGACTGGCCAATCTTGGCTAAAAGGCACCATTGAGGGTGAAGTAAGTGCCGGCAATTTTGAGTGGCAGTTTCAGTGGCGTTTCACCGCAGAAAAAACACTGATACTGGAACCATCTCGGGGTAGGGCATTGATTCAAGAACCGCTGCACCGTTTTCTGGAAAAATGGGATTATCAGCTTGAACCGGGCGGGGACTATTCCTTTACGGTTCGGGCCCAGTTTTGAGTAACATTAGTCGTAGGGTGTGTCGCCATCGAAAGTCCCCAAAATCGATCGACAATCTCACAGCGACGCACCTTAGATAATTCATAAAAACTATGGCTACGAAAAAAAATTGGATTTGTTTGATTAACTATTTTGTCAGGTACGTCGCTATCAGATTGTCGGTTTTTCTTGATGAATTTTCGATGGCGACACACCCTACGGCTACTAAGAAACCGCTTATCACTACTTTTGTAGAGATAACCAAGACAAGATAAAAGGGGATAATCATGAGTAAAGAGATCGATTATTCAAGTTAGTAGTGGTAATATATTTGCCGATTTGGGTATGCCTAATGCGGATGAAATGCTCATGAAGGCTGAACTGGTGCGCCAGATAAATCAGATAATTACTCAAAGGAAACTGAATCAACTTCAAGCAGCAGAAGTATTAGGAATTGACCAGCCCAAAGTTTCAGCTTTGATGAGAGGGAAACTGACAGGTTTTTCTACAGAAAGGTTGTTTCGGTTTTTAAATGCTTTAGGGTGCGATGTGCAAATTGTGGTGAAGCCAAAGCTAAAATCACCTGCGATTCCTGGAATTAGTGTTGTCAGTATCTGATGTCGGAAACACAGGCGCAGTTGCTTCTCGGTAAGCGCCGCAATAATACATGGTCAAAACCGCTTTGTAAGCCCAGTGATTTGATGGCACATCCGTAAAAGGATTTGGCAAAGTTTCAGCCTGATTGAGCACGCAAGCATTGAGGATTTGTTCGCGGGTTGGCTGGACTTGAACTAAAGAGTTATTTGGCTTTACTCGTGCAGGATTTTGTGCTTGTGCGGGAGATGAGCAACTGGCACTAACTAGCAGTATAAATGCGGCAACGATTCTGAGTTTAAGCATCTCATTACTTTTTGTGCGACAATATATCCTAACTTCCACTGCATTCCCTGAAAACTATGCTGGGTCGTACCCTCCGCAATCATTATCAAATTATCAAAGACTTGGGAGAAGGCGGTTTTGGCGACACATACCTCGCCAAAGATTTAGACTTACCCGGACATCCCCACTGCGTTGTCAAACATCTTAAACCGAAAGACCCCAATCCCGCCATTTTACTAATTGCCAAAGGCTTATTCGACAAAGAAGCCGAAACGCTGCATAAATTGGGTAAGCTACACGACCAAATCCCCAGCCTTTCCGCCCACTTTGAGGAAAATGGCGAATTTTATTTGGTGCAAGATTTTATCGAAGGACATGACCTTACCAAAGAACTGATTCTCGGTAAAAAATCAAGCGAATCCCATACTATTAAATTATTGCACGATATCTTAGCAGTTTTAGCCATTGTTCATCAGCAAAATGTGATTCATCGCGACTTAAAACCTGCTAATTTAATGCGTCGCCAAGATGGTAAAATTATCTTGATTGATTTCGGGGCGGTCAAGGAAATTAGCACAATGGTTGTTAATGCTCAAGGACAAACTAGCTTCACCGTTGGTATTGGTACTTCGGGTTATATGCCCAGCGAACAAGCGAAGGGCAAACCTAAACTGTGTAGTGATATTTATGCAGTGGGGATGATTGGGATTCAAGCATTGACTGGTCAACCTCCTCATACCTTACCAGAAGATCCGCAGACGGGAGAAATTATTTGGCGAAATCGGGCGCAAGTTAGCAATAACTTAGGGAATATTTTAGATAAAATGGTGCGCGACCATTTCAGTCAGCGCTATCAAAATGCAGGGGAAGCATTACAAGCAATTTTATCTTTGTCGCGGCCTTCCCCGCCACCACCACCGCCACCACCGCCACCAACGGTGTATCAAAGTGTGGGGAACAAATCGCCTCAACCTGTAAAAGTATTGTCAAATTCCCTAAAAACAGTTCAATTTGAAACGGTGACAGTGAATTCAAAGGGGCAAATCATCAAGCGCAGCCAAAGTCAAGCACAGGTTTTTACAGAAACTATCGTCAAGGACATTACTTTAGAAATGGTTTCTATCCCCAAAGGCAGCTTCACAATGGGTGCACCTGCAAGTGAAGCAAAAAGCTATTACTTTGAAAGACCTCAACATCAGGTGACAATCAAACCGTTTCTGCTGGGGAAATACCCGATTACTCAAGCACAGTGGGAAGTAGTAGCTAATCTGCCTAAAATTCAGTATGACCTTAAACCCGACCCTTCTCACTTCAAGGGTAAAAACCTTCCTATAGAAAACGTTTCTTGGAATGATGCTGTTGAATTTTGTGTGAGATTGTCTCAAAAGACGGGTAGAAGCTATCGCCTTCCTAGTGAGGCGGAATGGGAATATGCTTGTCGGGCTGGGACAACTACTCCATTTCATTTTGGGGACACAGTTACCCCGGATTTAGTTAATTATGACGGGAATAATTCCTACGGTTCTGCACCGAAGGGAATCTATCGTGAAACAACAACTGCTGTGGGTAGTTTTCCGCCCAATAGCTTTGGACTTTATGATATGCACGGGAATGTCTGGGAATGGTGTCAAGATATTTACCACGATAATTATAACGGTGCGCCGATTGACGGAAGTGCCTGGGAAAGTGGTGGAGATAGTAAAAACCGAGTGCTGCGTGGTGGTTCCTGGTACGACCTTGCGGTCGATTGCCGTAGTGCCGTTCGTTACTACCACTCGGCGGACGGCAGGTGGAGGAACGGGGGTTTTCGCGTAGCGGTGGCGTCGGTTTCTTTCTTGTCCTAGTTTTCCCCGCGAGGACTCTTCTTTGCTATTTTGCCCTTTTGCTCTTTACTCTTTTTTCTTTTTCACTTTTTTGGTCGCCTCTGGTGACTCGATTTGTTTTTGGCACTCGTGGATGCACTCCCGACAAAGAAACCGGGTTTTTATATATTTAGGGATTAACTACAATTTTAAGGTGGCGGTAGAGAGCCAATTAGATTTTGAGCTAATTCGACAAATTGTTCGGCATAGTTAATTTGTTCCGCAGCTTGTTCGACAGTGACAGTATCAATTCCCCCGTAATCTCCACTATGAGAGTAAATCTTGAGCATCAATCAAAAATCTGTGAAACTCAGCAGGGACTTTTCCTGTACGAGCAAATTCTCGACCGAAAGCTCCAATCACTGCGGAATGTTTAGAAAAAGACATTCCTTCACCATCTAAAAATGCCTCAGCAATATAAAACATAGCATAATAAGCGCGAGCAGCCGCATAGCCAGAAAAGCCATTATCTAGCAATAATCTTGCTGCTGAGATGCTTTCACGAGCTTTCAGAATCAAGTCTAATTGTTCAGGTTTCATAAAGCTATTCCTTCTTTACGAATGTTCCTCAACAAAGGCCCGTTGTAGTGCATGAACCGATTTTCGTCCATAAATAAACAGCTAATCACTTCATCATTTTGTAGACATAAGTCTGCCCGAATATAGCTGGTTTTTTTGATTTCTTCGCCTGGATTGACTGACCCTTTGAGAACCACCAAAACATCAATATCTGAGTCGGGCTGTGCGTCGCCCCGTGCTTGGGAACCGTAGAGTACCATTTGGGTGAGCCGATCGCCATACAGGATCTCGAATTGCGATCGCAATTGGGTTAAAATAGTCTTGAGCTTATCGTTGACGTTCATATTTGTGATGGATGCTGGGATGGCGATTCCCTACGGGATAGCTACAGCGCGTACTTGTCAATCCATGTACATAGTATATGTCTAAATGCACAAAGAGCGATCGGTTGAAATAGTTTGGTTTATTTACGGAGTAGTTGGTGCTGATTTAGGATGGGTTCCAGCGTAGTAAACTAATTTTTTTCCCCGATTCACCGCCGAACAGATTATAATTAGAAATATTGATTTTTATCACGAATAGTCGCATAGGAGATTTACAAAATGAATAACCTATTAGCAGAAAGTTTTGCCACTGTCTCTCAACTACCCGAAGCAGAACAAAATGCCATAGCATCCTTAATCTTACAAAAGATATCAGCACCCAGAGTCGCGCCTTTCCTCATTTCCCAATCAGACATCGAAACCTAGAAAAATCCTACATTTTCCGAGACAAAATAGAAGTCATTGAATTTATTAACAAATATCCGTTTTTACTTCCCGTTGTCCTAGAAGAACCCGTTCAAATTAGCAATTATTTCCCCGAACAAAAACTATTACTTCAAGTCATCAATGACCCGGAAATCCCTAACTATGTTCATCTGGTTCTCTCAATCATCTTAACAGACCTCGATCCCGATGAAGCAATGGATAGAGAAGACGAATTGCGTAAAAATTGGTCTAGGGGATTATCCCACGAAATTCGGGAGCATTTTTATACAATTTTGGAATACACTGATGAGTTCTGATTGGTCGCAATACCTAAATTTAGCAAAAGAACTTGCTGGTCAAGCAACTATTGCTGCTGAACAGGAGGCGCGATTGAGGGATGCTATCAGTCGTTCGTATTATCTTGAGTTTTTTAAGCTATCATATCACTATCGGTTATTATTTGATTTATAACAATGCTTGAACCTCTCTATGAACAGGATTTTCAAATCTGGATTGATTCAACAATTCAGCATCTAAGAAATGGTCAATTTGAATCCCTTGATATTGAACATCTGATTGAGGAATTAAATAGTTTGGGTAAATCCGAGCAGAATGCACTAAAAAGTAATTTAATGATATTGTTAGCTCACTTGCTAAAGGTGAAGGTGCAATTTGATGCTCCAGATACTATGAAAATGAGTTGGTATAATTCAATTATTGAACATCGCCAGCGAGTCTTAAGCAGTTTAGAAGATACACCTTCTTTGAAAACTTTTCTTGTTCAAGCAATTGATAAAGCCTATCCTCAAGCTTGTAAATTAGCAATTAAGGAAAGTAAATTTGCTGCTTTGGGGGTGCGAATTCCTGATGTTAGTGAATATCCTAATGTTTGTCCATTTTCTCTTGAGCAGATATTAGATGATAATTTTTATGGTTAGTTATCGGCTCTAGCCTCTTCCAACAGAGCAATTACTTGCTCCCTAGTTACAGTTGGAAATCCTTCTAAAAAATCATCAATTGACTCTCCGGCTTCTAAATAGTCAAAAAGTGTTTGAACAGGAATCCTAGTGCCAATAAAAACAGGAGTTCCGCCCATGATTTCACCGGAAATGCTAATCATCTGAAAATTCTGAGACATAAGCCTAAGTAGTTGTAGGGTGCGTCGCCATGAAAATAGCGGGCACGGGGACACCGCCCCTACGAGCGAGCTACGAACCTTTGGACTGTTCGGACATCTGCCGCATTCCCACAGCCAATACGCTCAAAAACAAAAGCCCCACTGCCCCAGCCAACGGATTGCCGTTAATTCCTGTCACCCAATCGGGAACAGAGCCAGAATATCGAACTAACTCTCCGATGTTAATTATATAGTATCCCCAGACTAAACCTGCATGAAGCCCGATCGACAAACCCAGCCTATCTTTGCTCGCCTCTTCTTTTAGGACTAATTTCAAATAATAATTCAGCCCGGTAGAAGCAGACATCAAACTCCAGAAAGAAATTCATGTGTCCCATAATTAATGGAGCATTCCTGTCTTTTGTCCAAGCAAAAGCTAAATCCACTGGAGGAAAGCGCTCAATGTTCGCCCTCAATACCAATGCCCGCGCCTCAAACCTAGCCAAATTGCCTCCTAATGGAACAGAAAGTGTTTGACGTTCCCAAATTGCTCCTAATCTTAATCCCATTTCGTAGGGCAATACGTTAACACTAGAACCTGTATCTAGCAAGCCTGATGCACTTAAAGAGCAATTGTGATAAGTTAAAGTTAGTGGCAAGTAAGGCAATGTACTTAATGCACCCAGTTGCGGATCGATTTCGGTAAACGCAAATCTGACTTTATCAACCATGTTTTACTGCTTTTTCTTCTGATAATGCCTGCGCTAAAACAGCAGCGGCTTCAAAAGAGTTGTAGGAATTAGTGCTAGATGCTTTGCCTGGCTCTTCTAGCGGAACTATACCTGATTCTTGCAGTAATTCGGATACGATAAAATGCAGTAGTAAAAGTTTGTCAGTGTGAGGCAAATCTTTCACGAGTGGTAGAAGTTCAGCAAGCTGCATAAAAATTGCCCAAGGTTGGTGGTAGAGTATGGTCTTATCTATTATGCCATTTTCAAGGATTGATTAATCCGATCGCCCTTTTGAACGTTCTGACATTTGCCGCATTCCCACAGCCAAGACGCTCAAAAACAAAAGCCCCACTGCCCCAGCCAACGGATTGCCATTAACTCCAGTCACCCAATCGGGAACAGAGCCAGAATATCGTACTAACTCTCCGATGTTAATTATATAGTATCCCCAGACTAAACCTGCATGAAGCCCGATCGACAAACCCAATCGATTTTGACAGTTGCGCTTTGCCAAAACCAGTATCAAACCCAACAACAACAAGCCCGGAAACTGAGGCCAACTCCGCAGCATTGCCTCCACGGGTTTGATAAAATGAGATAGGGCAAATACCAGGCTATTCGCCCGCACAGAAATTTGATTGTTGTAATCCCGCTGCAACTCGTCGAGCAACCAACCACGGAATACCAACTCCTCCGCAAAACCCACTCCCAGGGCGCTTAATAGCCCTTCTGCGATGATTCGAGGCAAGTTATCAGAATTTTGCCACGAGACAAAGCCGAACAGTCCTTGCACTAAAAACAGGGTGAAAGTGATCGAAAGCCCGATCGCCAATCCAGTCAAAAGTTCAAAACCGTTTTGTCGCGTATTTACTAAACCGTAACTTTTGAGTAATTGGGTTTGTCCGTAAACCTGTTTTCCCCAGCGCCGCACTAGGAAAAGAAATTCGACAAACAACAATCCCATTGTTAGAATAGTTGCGAGGTTGCTATCTTTAACTAAGAGATAAATTGGGGTGGCGACGGGCAGCCAGATTGTTGCTAAGATTAATAAAAAAATTATTACACGTAATAGAAATGGATAATTTGCTATTTTGTTGGCGTTAATCATTGGTTGTAAATTATTTTAAATTCGGTAAATTCGACTGTTCGACAGTCCGACAGTCCGACAGGGATTTAAATCTCTGTCTCATAGCGAAAGTCCTCTGAAAGAAAACTGAAATTTATCAGATTATTATCGAGGTTTGCAGTCGGTTGAAACCGACTTTCGATATGAGACGGGGATTTAAATCCCCGGCGGGCTTGTGGGTGAATGGGAGGACTTTAGACTGAAATCCATCACACTCTAATCGAGGTTTGTAGTCGGTTTAAACCGACTTTTGCTATGAGACGGGGATTTAAATCCCCGGCGGACTTGTGGGTGAATGCGAGAATTTTTGGCGGGGTCAGATTTGAGTAAATCCGAGAGTTAGAGTTGAGTACATCCGAGAGTTAGAGTTGGATAAATCTGAGAGAATGTACAAAGGCCGCAGAAAAAGCTAGAATAGCATCATATCGGTTGAAACTTTAAGCAAAGCAAAGCCATAACATCAGATGACTGAAGTATCGGATTTCTCAAATGTCGATCGCGAATTAGACGACACAATATTAAGTTTCGCAGACATTCAAGCAGAACTCAACCTGCGCCGCGCTAAAGATGCTCTGCGAGATATAGTAGAACATCTCGATTTGACACCACAAGAGCGAACTGGACTGGAGCCGGAAATTGGCGGCTTGGAAACAATGCTCGACAAGCTAGAGCGCGCTTGCGTGCAAATCGCTGTGTTTGGGATGGTAGGAAGGGGGAAATCTTCGGTTTTAAACGCGCTACTCGGTCAAAATGTGTTTGAAACTGGCCCGACTCACGGCGTGACTCGTACCACAACTATTGGCCAGTGGGATGTCGGAGATGGTGTTGATGACGGTTTACCCGATCGACTTTCGCCTGTTATTTACCGTTTATCGCAAGTAGAATTAATCGATACTCCGGGAATAGATGAAGTTGACGGCGAAACTCGCGAACTTTTAGCCCGCCGCGTTGCTAAACAAGCAGATTTAATTTTGTTTGTAGTTGCTGGCGACATTACGAAAGTCGAATATCAAGCACTTTCGCAGTTGCGGGAAGCCGGAAAACCGATGTTATTAGTATTTAATAAAATTGACCAGTATCCCGATGCAGATAGACTGGCAATTTATCATAAAATTCGGGACGATCGCGTGAGAGAATTGTTATCTCCCGATGAAATTGTGATGTCGGCGGCTTCACCTTTGACAGCGCAGGCGGTGCGCCGTCCCGATGGAAGTATGGGAGTCAAAATGACGCGCAGTTTGCCACAAGTGCAAGATTTAAAATTAAAAATTTTGGAGATTTTAGACCGAGAAGGCAAATCTTTGGTCGCGCTGAATACGATGCTCTGTGCGGGAGATATTAACGAGCAGTTAGTACAGCGAAAAATGGAAATTCGAGATGATGCTGCTAATCGCATTATCTGGAATGGCGTAATGACTAAAGCTGTGGCGATCGCCCTAAATCCAATTACTGTAGTTGATATTCTCAGCGGTGCGGTAATTGATGTGGTGATGATATTAACACTCTCTAAAGTTTACGGCATTGCGATGACAGAAGCGGGGGCGGTGGAATTGCTGCAAAAGATTGCGATTAGTATGGGGGGAATTACTGCTGGCGAATTGTTGGCTAATTTGGGTTTGAGTTCTTTGAAAGGATTGTTGGGTTTGGCTACGCCGGCGACGGGGGGTTTGGCTTTAGGGCCTTATTTGTCTGTGGCGGTGACTCAAGCTGCAATTGCGGGGGTTTCTTCCTACGGAATCGGTCAAGTTACTAAGGCTTATTTGGCTAATGGTGCTTCTTGGGGAGATGATGGGCCGAAGGCTGTTGTGAGCAAGATTTTGTCTTCTTTGGATGAGGATTCTATTTTAAATCGGATTAAGGAAGAGTTGCGGGCTAAGTTGGATTTGGGAAGTGTGGAAAAACAGAAATTTTAGTGATAAGCAGCAAAAAGGAAGAAGGAGCAACTATGAAATAAATAAAAATCATAATAAACAACCAATTATTAATAACCAATTACCAGAAAGAATTGGTTTAAAGCCTCTCCCTTAAAGGCGAGAAATTAAAATAAAACTATTCTCCAATCCTCTTCCTTATAGGTAGAGGTCGCACTCATCTGTCAACTGTCAACTGTCAACTGAATGAACAATTATTACTATCGCCCTTGATGACGCCAATCGCTCGCTCTGACTTTGACAAGGCTGGCACTGCGTACTTTACCGCCTGCTTTGACGATCGCCGGGTAACTCTCACATTAGGAAGATTGGAACTTAAATTCTTGAGCTAGCGCGTCACAATTCTTCAAAAGAAACCAAAAAAGCCTGATAAATCCAAGCCTAAGAGCAATAACCCAAATGTAACTCAAAATAATTCCTTCTTGTAGGTAGCTGAAAATCAGTGATAAGGAGCCGAAAATCATTAAACCTACACGAGTCCAGAGCACTGTGGTGACAAAGCGCAAGTTTCTTAAAAGAACTCTCTTTAAGGAGATTGCAAATCCCAAAAAAGCAAGAGAAAACAGGAAATTTATTCCGACATCAAGATAACCTAAAAGCTGCTGACTTAAAATTTCTCTTAATTGTGGAATAAAAATTAAAGATATTGTCCGTAAGAACAGAGCCAGACCAATGGGGAAAAAGAATATCCTGATTACTCCGCCTGTCCATACACTTAATGTACCCTTTTTAACCAGCACATTATTTAGTTTAACACTATATTCTATTACACCCGAAAACTTGGCTTTGAAAACCAGTTCATAGCTTGACATTTCTCCATCTTCACTGACTTTAAAGTAGTGGTTAGAGGTCAGAGCGAGATAGTTTTTTTTTCGGAAATCGTTTTGTTATCATGAACAATACTTTCTTTTCCTCCCAACTGGCTTATAATTAATTGTATTTTATGACCACTGACATTAAAACATACTTTAGACATAGCAAATTTTTTCCTTATCTTATGCTTCAAATATTATGCTTCAAATATGCTGATGTCTAACTATTAATTAGACTGACTTTTTCAGTATAATACCCCGATGTGAGTGATGAGACTGAAACTTTTTAGGTTATTTACCGATGTTAATAATCATACACCGATTTTAATAATAACAGGACTTACGCAACTGGCACAGGTTGGGCGAGTGCGGCAAATAAGGTGTGCTGTGCACACCCTACTCTAATTCCGGGAAGGCGGACTTTGTTTGTTAAGCCACCAATTCGATTCGGCGGGTTAATATCGAATTTTTAATCCGAATTCGATTCGGCGGCTTAACATCAAGTTTTTAACCCTAATTCGCTCCTATTTCTAACCCCGATTTTTCTCCGACCAAATGCGGGTTGGTAGTCCCCAAACATAGACAAATCCTTCGGCAGCTTTGTGGTCGAATTCGTCCTCTGCGCCGTAGGTTGCTAAGTCGAAACTGTACAGAGAATTGTCAGATTTGCGGCCGACAATAGTCGCATTTCCTTTGAATAGTTTGAGTCGCACGGTTCCAGTAACTCGCTTTTGCGTGTCCTGAATAAATGCGTCTAAAGCTGTTTTCAAAGGATTGTACCAAAGACCGTTGTAAATCATTTGGCTGTAGGTTTCTTCGATGCCGCGCTTGTACCGAGTCACATCTGCTGTCAGCGTCAAACTTTCTAAGTCTCGGTGCGCGTGCATCAAAACTAAAATCGCTGGTGTTTCGTAAATTTCCCGCGATTTAATCCCGACTAGGCGGTTTTCAATCATGTCAATCCGGCCGACTCCGTGGTTGCCAACTATTTCGTTGAGTTGGGAAATTAGGGCGACTGGTGATAAATCTTTGCCGTTCAAACTGACAGGATTGCCGCCATCGAAACCGATTTCTAGGTATTCGGGTGTGTCGGGAGTTTGCTCGATCGCCTTTGTCATCAAATAAACTTCCTCCGGCGGTTCAGCCCAAGGATCTTCCAGGATTCCGGCTTCAATTGCCATTCCTAATAAGTTGCGATCGATACTGTAAGGCGAAGACTTTTTCACCGGGGACGGAATTCCGCATCTCTCGCCGTATGCGATCGTTTCCTCGCGGCTCATTTTCCACTCCCGCGCTGGTGCTAAGATTTTAATCTTGGGATTCAGCGCGCCGATCGACACATCGAACCGTACCTGATCGTTTCCTTTGCCTGTGCAACCGTGGGCGATCGCATCTGCACCGTATTTTTCCGCAGCTTCTACTAACAATTTAGCAATCAGCGGGCGAGCCAGGGCAGTCGAAAGGGGATAACGGTTTTCGTAAAGTGCGTTAGCTTGAATGGCTGGAAACGCATAGTCTTTGACAAATTCCTCGGTAGCATCAATAACTAAAGATTCCGAAGCACCGGATGCTAAAGCTTTTTTGCGGATCGGTTCTAATTCGTCTCCCTGTCCCAAATCAGCGGCCAGAGTAATTACCTCTTCCACACCCCACTCGTTTTTGAGGTAAGGAATACAGACGGAGGTATCTACTCCGCCCGAATATGCTAGTACAACTTTTTTAGCGCGACTCATTGCTCTTTACATCCTGAATTTAACTGACATCTTGCACCCGCTGTGAATCAGCCTTTTAGGGGCGGGCAAGATGCCCGCCCCACAATAAAATTAAATTTTTGCGGCACAGGCATCTTGCCTGTTCTGGAGAATGGTGTAAGATGCCCGCCCCACAATAAAATTAAATTTTTGCGGCACAGGCATCTTGCCTGTTCTGGAGAATGGTGCAAGATTTGATATTTAACCGACTTTTCATTATGCACCTAATTGAGATCGATTCTTGTCAGAAATAGTACAGATTTATATATTCTTTTTTTGCTAAACTTGGCTATTTCCTGGGGGAGTTGCTGCGAAAAATCTGCTACCGTGGAATACGGTAACTGTGGCAATGGGGAAAAGGCGTGTTTTTTAGTGTTGTGATTCCGACGTATAATCGTAAACCGATTTTGGCAAAATGTCTACTGGCTTTGGAAAATCAGCACTTCGGTGAGATTGTCAGAGAGTATGAAGTAATTGTCGTGGACGACGGCTCGACCGACGGGACTCTGGAGTGGTTGGCCGCAAATGCTGATTTTTTGCCTCATGTGCGATCGATCTGTCAATCTCACCAGGGCCCGGCGGCGGCACGGAATTTGGGCGTTGAAGATGCTAAGGGCGATACGATTATTTTTATTGACAGCGATTTGGTGGTAACAGAGCATTTTTTGCAAGCACACGCCGATGCTTTACTACAGGGTTACAAAGATACTGATGCTGTTTTTACTTACGGCAGTGTGATTAATACTTGCAATTTCGACAATCCTACCTCAGAGCCTTACAAAATCACCGATTTTTCAGCGGCTTACTTTGCTACGGGAAATGTGGCAATCGCCCGCCACTGGCTGCTGGATGCTGGACTTTTTGACAATCGCTTTCAACTGTATGGATGGGAAGATTTAGAGTTGGGAGTTAGGTTGAAAAAATTAGGTTTGAAACTCATTAAATGTCCGAATGCTGTCGGCTATCACTGGCATCCACCTTTTAGTTTAGAGCAAATTCCGGGCATGATTGACCGCGAAATTCAGCGCGGGAGAATGGGAGTTTTGTTTTATCAAAAACACCCAACTTGGGAAGTAAAGATGATGATTCAAATGACTTTTTTGCACCAAATCCTGTGGGGAGTTTTATCATTAGGTGGGATGCTGAACGAGCGAACGATGACTCCTTTTTTGCAGTGGTTGATTGACCAAGGCAAGCCCCAGCTAGCTTTAGAAATTGCTCGGATTTTTCTGAATTGGTATAACGTGAAAGCCGTATACGCCGCTGGCGGGGAATTGCAGGCAGAGACAAAGATACCATAAATCAGCCCGACAGCGCAAATAAAATATAAGATATTGTAGGAGTTTTTCAGGGCCCATTGGTGTCAACTTAAGCTTATAATTAGTAACAGCATACTGTTTTACAATTATGCCTAGACTGCCCTAGCGCTGCTTAATAAGGGGAATTTATGGAACTCAAGACTTGGATACAAACCAGAAAAACACAGAATTTTAGTCTTAAGTTGACACCCATGTTCCGACCTGTTTTAATTAACCTTTCCAGTGAGGATATCTACTCAAAAAAATACAAAACAAAGCCACCTGATCAAGGCAGGCAAAACCGGGTTATAGAAATTTTAAAAGTTTTACCTTTAATCAAGATTGCTTGCTTAGCCTGTGATTTGAGGCATCTAGGCTGTCTTCTTACTCGGCTCCGATAATTTGAGCCACCAACATTTTCAAATGAGCATTATTTTTGATATAATCACAGATAATTTAGGAGTGTGCTATAGAGCCAATAGTTGTGCTGGTTTATCTGAGAGTGTTAGCTACAAGCCGTTAATGACTTTAAAAATATTCCCACATATACAACTTGAATAGTTTGAGGGTCTGCTGTGAATACAACTGACAATAAAAATCCAATACTAGAAACACTTAGAATTCAAAACACTGTCTTACAAGAAAATATTTTAATGGTAGACGACCATCCAGAAAGCTTGCGGCTTTTATCCCAGCTTTTGTCTAAGCGGGGATATAAAGTGCGGCCGACACGAGATGGCAAATTGGCTCTTAACTTTGCTCTGTCGAGTCCACCAGACTTGATTTTGCTGGACATCATGATGCCCGGTATGGATGGCTATCAAGTCTGCGAACAGCTAAAAGCTTGTCCGCAAACCAAAGATATTCCTGTGATTTTTATCAGCTCTTTAGATGAAGTTTTTGATAAAGTCAAAGCTTTTTCGCTGGGGGCGGCAGACTACATTACTAAACCATTTCAAACAGAAGAAGTGGTGAGTCGCGTCGAAAATCAACTGCTTCTGAGCCGTCTTTATAAACAAATTTTAGCACAAAATGCGCGGCTGCAAGCAGAAATAGAAGAACGCAAGCGGATCGAAGCCGAACTCCGAGACAGCCAATGCTGGCTGTCGGCAGTAATTAAAACACATCCTAATCTTTTGTACGTTTCCGATTTAATTGAACAGCGAACTCTGTATATCAACCGCGAAATCTATAGCGATATTGGCTATTCTTTTGAAGAAATCCAGCAGATGGCAGGAGGATTTCTTCCTAACTTAATACACCCTGACGATTTGCCAGGATTCTCAGAACACCTGAGCAAGATTGAGGCAGCAAAAGACGGTGAAAGCTTTGAGTTTGAGTACCGAATTCAGCACAAAAATGGTGAATATCGCTGGTTTGTTAGCGTGGATACAGTGTTTGCCAGAACAGCCGACGACAAACCTTGGAAAATTTTGGGAACGGCTACTGAAATTAGCGATCGCAAACAAGCCGAACTCGAACTTAAAACAGCTTTAGCTGCTTTGGAACGGCAAATCAAACAAAGATTTCTGATAGAAACAATTACTCTCGAAATTCGATACAGCTTAAATCAAGATCAAGTTTTTCAAACAGCGACTGCCCAAATAGGTCGAATTTTTAATGCTGATTGCTGCTTAATTCATACTTACACCGAACACCCAATTCCCCGAATTTCTAATGTTGGTGAGTACAGAAAAACAGCTTCTACATCGCTTTTAGATTTAGAAATTCCCATACAGGGCAATCCTCACATTCAGTTTGTATTTTCCCAAGACCAAGCTGTAGTTTTTGACGATGTTTTTTCCGAACCGCTGCTAGAAAATGTCCGAGATTTGTGCTTTCAAATAGGTTTGAAGTCGATGATATCTATCCGCACTTCCTATCAGGGAAAAGCCAACGGAATGATATGCTTGCATCAGTACGATCGCCCCCGCCACTGGACGCAGGAGGAGAGCCGATTATTGAACGCTGTGGCGGCACATATGGGAATTGCGATCGCTCAAGCCAATCTTCTCGAACAAGATAAACAACAGCGACTTAAACTTCAACACAGCGAAGCTAGTCTAGCAGCAGCCCAGAAAATTGCCCATATCGGCAGTTGGGAATTTGATGTCGTCACAAATAAAAGTATTTGGTCAGAAGAAGTATTCGGCATTTTTGGTCTTGACTCAACCGCACCTGAACCGACATCTGCCCAACTTTTACAGATGTGTCATCCCGACGACAGAGACTTGTTCCAACAAACTGTCACCCTCGCTATCTCACAAGGAATTTCCTACAAAAAAGAGTTCCGATTTTTGCATCCGGGCGGTCAAATCCTATACGTGGAAGCAAGGGGAGAAGCTGTTTTTAACGAAACCGGGGCAGTAATCAAACTGTTGGGAACAGTCATGGATATTAGCGATCGCAAACAAGCCGAAGCAGCTTTACAAATTAGCGAAGAACGTTTTTATCTGGCATTTGAAGGCAGTGCGATGGGATTGTGGGATTGGAATCTTGCGACGGGAGAAGTTTATTTTAATTCGCGGTGGAAGACAATGCTGGGATATGAAGTAGAGGAGGTAGAAAATAGTTTCCCAGGGTGGGAAAAACTGGTACATCCAGAGGATTTGCGTCCGGCTATAGCAGCGCTAAATGCTCACCTGGAAGGCAAAGAGCCGACTTACGAAAACGAATTTCGGATGCTGACAAAATCCGGCGAGTGGAAGTGGATTTTAGCTCAAGCGAAGGTGATGGAACGCGATGCTTCGGGAAATCCTTTGCGGATGACTGGCACGCATATTGATATTAGCGATCGCAAACAAGCCGAAGCAGCTTTGCAATTTAGCGAACAGCGAGAACGAGAAAAAGCACAACAGTTAGAAAAAACTCTGGAAGACTTAAAAAAGGCTCAATCTCAGCTCATTCAAGCGGAAAAAATGTCAAGTATCGGGCAAATGGTAGCGGGAGTAGCCCACGAAATTAATAACCCCATCAGCTTCATCTACGGCAATATTATTCCCGCCGCACAGTACGCTCGCGATTTGGTAAAATTGATCGATCTCTACCAGCAACACTATTCCGAACCAGTTCCCGAAATTGCCCAAGAACTGGCAGAAGTCGAGGTAGATTTTATCGCTGAAGATTTCCCAAAAATTATGGCTTCAATGCAAGAAGGTGCTAACCGAATTAAGCAGATCGTGCTGTCTTTGCGAAACTTTTCTAGACTCGACGAAAAGGAGTGCAAAGTAATCGACATTCATGAAGGGATAGAGAGCACTTTGGTGATTTTGCAGCACCGATTGCAGTCACAGCCAAAACGTCGGGAAATTCAAGTTATTAAAAATTATGGCGAACTGCCAAAAGTCGAGTGTTATCCGGCTCAATTAAACCAGGTATTTATGAATTTGCTGGTGAATGCGATCGACGCTGTGGAAGAGTCATTAGTCATCACTCATTCGTCATTAGCAAACAATATATCAACAGTTACAAATGATGCTGGAAAAATGTTTGAGAAAAATCCTCAGATTCGCATTAGCACTGAAATAAATAGGGACAATCAAGTTGTTGTGCGGATTGCTGACAATGGGCCCGGTATCCTTCCCGAAGTTCAGTCAAGGATGTTTGACCCGTTTTTTACTACAAAGCCGATCGGCAGTGGCACTGGTTTGGGATTGTCGATTAGTTATCAAATTGTGAAAGACTCCCACGGCGGTAAGTTGAAGTGTCATTCAGAAGTTGGCCGGGGAACAGAATTTGCGATCGAACTGCCGATTTCGCAAAAAATGAAAAGTAAAACCTTTTATTAAGGTTAATTGACGGCAAATAATATCAAACCCTGACATTTGATCCGATATTTCATGGGAAACATCTGTGGTCTAGTTTAATCTTATCTTAATCGTGATAGAATTAAAAGCTACTTTTTTCGCTGCTAGACGTTGCACTCTTTCTCTTGGGAATGAATTTTACAGTTGATTTCATACATATTATTTCAACTCGCGTCTGTAGCATCTACTACATTTTAACTGACTTATGACTGACTCAATACGCTTCCTGATGTGCGCTCCCGACCACTACGATGTCGATTATGTAATTAACCCTTGGATGGAGGGAAACGTCCACAAATCATCGCGCGATCGCGCTGTCGAACAGTGGGAAAAACTCTATCACGTCCTCAAAGACAACGCCCTTGTAGACCTCGTACCGCCAGAAAAAGGCTGGCCGGATATGGTGTTCACCGCCAACGCAGGTTTGCTTTTGGGCAATACTTTTGTCCTCAGCCGTTTCTATCACAAAGAACGTCAAGGCGAAGAACCTTATTTCAAAGCATGGTTTGAAAGCAAAGGTTTCACCGTGCACGAACTCCCGAAGGACTTGCCGTTTGAGGGCGCAGGTGATGCTTTGCTCGATCGCGAAGGACGCTGGCTGTGGGCTGGATACGGCTTCCGTTCCGAACTCGACTCGCACCCGTTGCTAGCAAAATGGCTCAACATAGAAGTGCTTTCGCTGCGTCTTGTAGACGAACGTTTCTATCATTTAGATACCTGTTTTTGTCCCCTAACAGGTGGCTATTTGCTCTACTATCCAGCAGCATTTGACTCCTACTCCAACCGCTTAATTGAAATGCGAGTTGCGCCGGAAAAACGCATTGCCATTGAAGAAGCAGATGCCGCCAATTTTGCCTGCAATGCCGTCAATATTGACAAAACTGTGGTAATGAACAAGGTCAGCGAAGGCTTGAAAACGCGGATCGCTCAAGCAGGCTTCAAAGTCATTGAAACGCCGATGAGCGAATTTCTGAAAGCGGGCGGTGCTTGTAAGTGTTTGACGCTCAGGGTAACGGAACCGGTGCAAGAAGATCGATCGGCAAACGTGATGGTAGAAAGCCGCACAATTCGCATGGCTGGTCACTTGCTCGATGCGGGTTTAATCAGCCGCGCTTTAGACTTAATTATCGAAAACGGCGGCAGTTTCCAAGTGCTCAATTTCAATTTAGGAGAGCAGCGCCAAAGCACATCTTCTGCGGACGTTAAAGTTTCGGCTCCTTCCCACGATGTGATGGAAGAAATCATGGGATTGCTGATTGACTTGGGTGCAGTTCCGCCGCCGCAAGATATTTGCGACGCTATTTTAGAAGATGTAGTGCAGGATGGCGTCGGCCCGGATGACTTTTATGTTAGTACGATTTATCCCACGGAAGTGCGGGTAAGCGGTCAGTGGGTGAAGGCGCGCAATCAGCGAATGGACGGTGCAGTTGCGATTACTGAAACCGCAGAAGGCCCAGTGGCTACGTGCAAATTGTTGCGGGATTTAAAAATAGGTGAAAAAGTCGTTGTGGATGTTGTCGGTATTCGCACGATTCGCAAAACAGAATCGCGAGAACAGCGTAATTCTCAAGAATTTAGCTTTATGTCCGGTAGCGTTTCTAGTGAGCGCCGGGTAGAGTTGGTAGTGGAACAAGTAGCGTGGGAATTGCGCCAAATTCGCGATCGGGGTGGTAAAGTTGTAGTGACGGCGGGGCCTGTGGTAATCCACACTGGCGGCGGCGAACATTTAGCGCATTTGATTCGCGAAGGTTACGTGCAAGCATTGTTAGGTGGAAATGCGATCGCGGTTCACGACATGGAACAATCGAGCATGGGAACTTCTTTGGGAGTTGACATGAAACGCGGCGTTGCTGTACGCGGCGGACACCGACACCACTTGAAAATGATTAACACGACACGGCGTTATGGAAGTATTGCTAAAGTCGTTGAAGCAGGCGTGATTACCAGCGGTGTGATGTACGAATGCGTGAAGCACAATATACCGTTTTCGCTGGCTGGTTCGATCCGCGATGACGGGCCGCTTCCCGACACGCAAATGGATATGGTTAAGGCTCAAGAAGAGTATACTGAGCTGTTACGGGGCGCGGATATGGTGTTAATGCTGTCGTCTATGCTGCACTCGATCGGTGTGGGAAATATGACTCCGGCTGGTGTAAAGATGGTCTGTGTGGACATTAATCCGGCTGTGGTGACGAAATTGAGCGATCGGGGGTCGATCGAATCTACGGGAGTTGTCACCGATGTGGGATTGTTCCTGAGTTTGTTGGTAAATCAATTGGATAAGTTGACTAGCCGCCATCATGTAACTCAATCTGTGTAGATTCGGCGGTTGAAACAATGTAGACTCGGCGGTTGAAACCGCGTCTACACAAACGCTGTAGACTCGGCGGACTCAAGAATAGAGCGCGTAGGGTGCGCCGCAGCGCACCTTACGAAATTCCTACAAATGTTGAGAGGAAAATCAATGGTACAGGAATTAATAGACCTGAGAAATTGTATTTTAGAGGGCAGAAATGAAGATGCTATCTTGATTGTCGATGAATTAGAGGGCATGAGCAAACAAGCAACTCTGCGGAATATCGGTTCTTTTTTACTAATTCTGCTAATCCACTTAATTAAAAACCAAGTAGAGCAGCGTTTAACTAATTCTTGGGCTGCTTCTATTGCTAATTCTGTCCGAGGTATTAAAAAGCTAAATCTCAAAGATAATAAAACATCTTACTATATCAATGCCGATGAGTGGGAGCTTTTCATAGAAGATGAACTAGAAGCCGCAATTCGTGAGGCTAGTAGGGAAGTGTTGGAAGGAAGGTTAAGCCGCGCTCAACTTGCTAAGAGGGTGGACAGAGAGCAAATGGTTGCGATCGCAAATCAGCTACTATCCCTGACATACACTTATGCTAGAGGAGAATTCGAGGATGCGATCGACGAATATTTATCGCAGTTACCTGGGGGTGAAGATTGGAATGTAGAGAGTTAAAAAACATTACGAGATCGTCGGTAATCTCGCCCGTAGGGTGCGCATTGCGCACCTTCCTGAGCAGATAATAATGCTGATTATTTTCGCTCAAAATGCGCCCCAATAAATTGAACTATCACCCTTTTTATCGCCGCTGGAACTTGCAGGGGATTTGATTTCTGAATTAGCTGCGGCGACGGGAGACAAATCGCTCGGTAAAGACCTAATCCGCAACTCGTTTAGCAAACCATTAATATTGTGCGGCTCAGCATCCAGAATGCTAGCTAGCGGCAGCAGATTTTGCACTGCATATTCGCCGAGTTGAGCGTTAATACTTTCTGCTAAATAGCATAGCATAATGTATCTGCTACCGCTACTGATAATATGAAATATTTTATTAAACTCGTCAAAATATTGAGTTCCCGGTATAGATGAAGCAATTTTGGTTTCACCCTTCCAAAATAAATCTACATGAATTTGACTGGCTGGCGAAACTTTAGCTTTGGCCATCCAGCTTGTATCGAGGATTGGTTCAGAGTCGTACTGGTGGAAAATCAGCCGCTTTAAACCAGAGATAAATTCCGGGGAATTTAGCGTATTTTGCCATTCTAGACACCAATCATTACTTTGAGTATTTAGGGCATTTTTGACTGCCACAGGACGTTCAATCACATCTTTTAATAAAGAAAGACTTCCGGCGGATTTGGCAAATTTTGGGGAGATTTGCTGGTGCAGTATCCGATTGGGGTCGATGTAATCTTTGCGCCAAGGTGCGTCGGGGATGAGAACTTGACAGGCGGGAGCAAGTGTGATATTAGCAGTAAGAATCGGTGGGTTTTTAACTGGGCGGCCTTCTAATGACTGTTGAGATTCTAGGCGGCTGATTACCTCGATTGCATAGTTTTTGTCTGCTGCGTTTAACGGTGTGTTGCTGTACTCGGCTGCTAATTCTTCCAGAAAATCTAGGTAATCTTGCACAACGGGCGATCGCCCTTGCCCCAAAAGCTGATAGACTTCGGAAAATGGATGAGAAACAGCTATAGTTGTGCGACGATTCCCGAAAAAAGGCACGTCATCCAAAAAAGCGTGTTTCGGCTGCCAAAACTTGCTGCTAGACTCATCCCACAGACATTGACGGCGAGCAAAACGCTGTTGAATTTGCTGGCGTTGTTCGCTGGAAATACTGCCTTTGATGAAAGTATCATCGAAATACTGGTAAATTGCCTTGACTGATTGTAATTGTGCGTTTAAATCGTCGGATATTGTGATTTCAATTGTCATTTTCCCAAGTTTTTATTAATGTATCAAAGTGGTCAATAACTGTATTTCTATCTACAGGCATAAAACCAAGTGCTGTTTTGATTTCGGGTTTCAGCAAATCCCGCTGAGGGCGTGCAAATACGAATTTTTGGCTTGCAACTAACCGAACATCTTGAATAAAACAGACATCTTTAGCGCGATACAATCTCGGTTCGGGTATCACAGCTGCGGGATATTGGCTTAACTTTTGAGGATTTTGCTCGACAGGAAGCCAAGGTTTATCTGCGAGTGTTTCAGCCAGTGTTTTGTTGGTGTTTCCAATTGATGTATATTTTAGGGAATCCCAATTATCGACGATGTAGTTAAAAACCGCAATCGAAGCATCGGTTACTGCGCCGGCACTTGAACGATTAGCGGTTTGAATTAGATTGTCAACACAAGCTGCAATGTCATCTGCACTCAATGTTTTTCGCATACCCAAATTCTCAAAAAAGTCGATCCACAGTGAATAATTGTCAGAGTAAAATCCCATGTCGGGAATAGCTGCTAAATTTCCGACAATGTTGCGGATTACTGGACTTTCGGGATTGTAAATTAATTCGGCAGAGCGTAATCTGCGATCGCTACAGCGTACCAAACGCGCCTTTTTCAGCTCTTCTTTGAATGAAAAAGCATCCTCTCCTGCCTTTTCTAGTTCTTTATAAGCTTCAGTGAGATGCTCTCGAATCCACGCCAGCGCGATTAACTGTTCTTCCGGGGCAAAGGACGCATACTCAGGCAACAAGCATTCGCGAATTAGTCTAGCACGATTGAGTACCGGAACTTGCAAAAGTTGGAACAGTCGCAGCCATTCTTGGTTTTTTTCTGTCCGTAACAGCCTCAATGTACCTGCAATTTCCGGCGGTTCGTATCCGCCGCCAGGAAGGTAGACATTTTCATCGTTGAGGGAAACTATTTCGTGGGAAGTTGTGGGGTATATTGGAAGTTGACGCAGTTTGTTGAGGCTATCTTGGTCGTAACTTGTTGGTTCTGAAGCTGCCAGGAAGTTGAGGAGAGATGTATAATGCTTTTGGTGGTAGGGTGGCAAACCTTCCTCGCACCGCGAAGATACTGTGTCTAGGACATCTGGGCCTGTCAGAAAATAGACTAACAGATTTTGGTGTCGTTGGGCAAATTGGGCGATCGCACTTTCAAGTTTTGCCGGTGCTTGGACAAGCGTCACCCCAAAATACTGTACAGCCTCGATGATTTCCGCTGCAATATTATCACTGCACAACAAAGGAGTGTCAAGTTTTCCTCCTTTGTAAAGCTTACCGTCATTTCCCGGAACCAGCGGAACTTTCTTCAATTCCTCGACTGTTTCTTGCGACAAATATCTGGGCGAGATATTGAAAAAATAATTGTATACGAGAGTCAACCAGTCTGTATTTGGTGGATTTACTGCATCAGCTTGCCAATCACATTCTGACTGCGTTGAATTAATGACATGAACCAATTTCCTCGCTACTTCGGTGGCATTCATCTCAGACACGCCAATCATGTTATGTGGAGGCACTACATTGGTTAAATCTTGATGCAAAAACCATTCTAGATGATTGGCAAATATCTGTCTTGCTGTATCATCTGAAATGTAAATAGTGCCTATCGGGTTGTAACCAAATACTTGTAAAGTATTATTCGCGAGAATAGCCAACGGCAAACCGCGCAAATCTCGGTGATTGTCGCTGATGCAATAGCGCAGCATATTCGCAATCCACTGTCTATTTTGCAGGCTGGGTTTCGGTGCATCTTGCAACGGCACACCTAGCTGTTTGTTTTCAGTTAAGTGCTGGCGCAAGTTAGCAGCAGTGAATGTTGGCAACGGCAAACCTGCATCTTTAAAAGCTGCCAAAATTGAGTCGGGCAATGGCGGTTCGGGAATGTCGATATTGTCGGCGCGCAGAGGTGCTAATAATTCGTCCCACGACTTTTTCGAGGGTAGATTTTTGACTCTCGGAGGTGTCACCCATCTTGTTTGTGACATCACTGATCCGCTGAATTGACGTTCAGTTACAGCGTGTTCTACAGCCGATCGCACAACTGGTCTCTGATACAATAACTGTATGACAAAGCGGTGCAGTTCTTCGAGAGCTTTGCTGACAGTAATTTTGCCAACAGGCCAAAATTTGTAAAATCCCTCTGGCTGATACCTGCCGATATCTTGCACTAAATCAACAATTAAGTTAACATAAGCGTGGGACAAAACGTGCTGCGCGAGTAGTTGGTTCCAAATAGCTCTCGGTCTGTCTTTTCCAGTTTGTCCGCTGTCGCTGCTGAGGTTATCCCGCGAACTATTTAAGTTAAAAAAACCGTTGATGTGAACTGGTAGCCCAGTTTCCAGGGGAAGCGGTAAAAAACAGTAAACTTTGCCGCTAACAGGTTGAGAATTTCCCTCGGTGCTCACAGCATTAATTCTCGCAGCAGCGCCCGCCCAAGGCAATACTTTTTCTTGGCTTTCGTACATTGCTTGTATGACTTTTGCCAACTCGCCACCTTCGTCTGTGCGAATTAAACTGACTGTTCTCCAAGTTGATTTGCTATTGCGATGTTGGCTAATTGTTTCTATCTCATGGCGGTAAGAAACAGAGACTAAACCGGCGGGATTATTGCGGCCCAATTCCAGCAATTTGTCTGGTGTATCGGGAATTGCATCGAGGAGTTGTTGCCGCGATTCTCGTACTTCTTGCTGGTTCTGGGTGACAATTGCAAGAATTTCTTGCCTAGTTTCTTGACTGTTTGCGGGGATTTCGTAAACTCGAATTTCCTGAACTGATTTCAAAAATAGCAGCAATTCTTCACCTGAATTAATCAGTTCGTCTAGCAGTTCCTTGACGTTGGATTCGGTAAATGCTTGTTTGCGAATTTCGCTATTTTCCGCGTGTTCTGAGGTTCTTAAAGGCAAGCGAAACAAAGTGCCTTGAAAATTTGTATCTCCTAATGGCAATCCTCCCGCTGCGTAGACTTGCATAAAATCGGGATATTTTTCGTACCATTTAGCGTCGGCTAAATTCCACTCGCGTCCGGGTTCTTGTCGGGAAGTGCCGGGGATAGCTGCGCCGTGGGGATCAAAAAAGATAATGCGATCGCGCGAAACGAAGCTGGGATAATCTGTAACGTGATATATTGCATTAAACCCGACACCAAATCTACCAGTTTTCTGCAAGTCTCGCGCTTTCTCACTTTGTCCCAGGCTGCGGATGCTGTCAAAGTCTTTATCTGTAAATACGCGATCGTTGTAGACTAGCATCGCAGGCCCCATGAGCTGTATCATGCGATCGTCAGGCAATTGTTTGACCGGATGGTGGCGCCAATCCAGAGTAATTTCTACCCGCGTTGCTTTAGCGTCATCCGCATTTTGGATCAACTCCTTGATAATGCCAACGCCTTCGGGATAATCTCGGATAATCCCTCTCAAGCGGGCGATTAAGGGTTCGGATTGGTAGAAAGACTTGCCATCAAGTTCGTTGTTGCTGTAAGCCATAGATGTTCTGACGACTAAAAGCGGGAGGAATTTAAATGCGATCGCGCATCTTCACTTTCTACCTAATACTATACAAGCCAAGCGTAAATACAAGTAGGGTGCGCGCGCAGCAACCTACCAAAAGATATTCGTAATATTCCAATAAAAAACCCCAGACTCGCAAGTCTGAGGCCCGGAGTTCCTGAAAATCGTCACTTCTGACTATTGTCGCCAACGAACAGCACAACATACAAGAGGGGCGCAACCCAGCACCGCAGCTTGTGGCAGACAAAAATTGCTTCCTGACTCGCAACGCCAAAGCAATTTTTAATTCAACACTTCACGAAAGCCAAACAATTCCTCTCGTTATTTACATATCTGGGTTGATAATTGTGCTATAGGATGGGTGCCTGTCCTCGATCGCAATATAAGGAGCACCGTGAGTCCCCGTATATATTTGAGTCGGGCGGTAAATGCGGTTTGCCTCTAGCTGTTCCTTCCAGTGGGCCAACCAGCCAGCAACACGGGCGATCGCAAAAACCGGCGTAAACAAGTCGATCGGAATTCCCATTTTTCGGTAAACCAGACCCGAATAGAAATCTACATTTGCGTAAATTCCTTTATGACTCATTTTTTCCTCAACCACTGCTTCCAACTCGACAGCAATGTCGTAATAATCGTCGTGACCGAAGTTCTCAAACAACTGTTCCGCTAACCTCTGAAGAATAGTTGCTCTCGGATCTTTCACCTTGTAAACTCGGTGACCGAAACCCATGATTTTTTCCTTGTTTGCAACGCACTTCTCGACAAAAGGCCGCACATTTTCTACCGAACCAATTTGCTCCAACATATCAATCACTTCTTCATTAGCTCCCCCGTGCAGCGGCCCCGCCAAAGTGCCAACTGCTGAAGCAATTACCCCGTAAGGGTCTGTCAGCGTCGAAGCTGTTACCATTGCCGAAAATGTAGAGGCATTAATTGTATGTTCAGCGTGGAGAGTCAGACAAGTGTCAAAAATTCTAGCTAACAGCGGATCGGGCTCTTGCTCGTTGAGCATATAAAGAAAGTTAGCCGAGTAGTCCAAGTCATCCCTCGGTCGCACCGGGTCATTTCCCCGTCGCATTTGCTGGAACGCTGCTACCATTGTGGGAATCTTAGCTAGCAGCCGCACTACAGCTTCTCTAATGTATGCTGGGTTAGCCAGAGCTCTGCGGGAGTAGAACAAGCCCAGGGCGGCCGCTGAAGCTTGCAGGGCGTCCATGGGATGTCCTCTTTCAGGAAAGCATTTCATCATGTCCCGGATGCGATATTTGATCCGGCGGTGATAGCGAATTTCATGCTCGAAAGCTACTAGTTCTTCCTGAGTCGGAAGTACCCCCCAGATTAATAAATATGAAGTTTCGAGAAAGGAACTTTTCAGTGCCAGTTCCTCGATGCTAATCCCGCGATATTCCAGCAACCCTTTTTGTCCATCGACGTAGCTAATGCTGGACAAGGTGGCGGGAACACCTTCTAAACCTGGTTTGAATTCGCCGACGACCATTGCGATACCGTTTTGTGTGAGTTCAATCTACTAAAAGTACATTACCAGAAACGAAGATAGTGTCACAGTCTTGACAAATAATCATTTAATTGGGGTTCAGAAACCGGGTTTTTCAACAGACAGCCCGATCGCACCGCTGCGTATTGTCCCCCCCCTCAAATCCGGTTTCGCCGTCCCAGAATGCCGGTTTAAGAGGGCTGGCGCGTCCTGTTAATGTCGGGGCGGTTCGCTGTTTCTAGGGGAGCAAAAACTTGGGCGCAGTTAGCCAAAACATTTGGCTGCGGCCCACTGGGGAGCCGGTTTCCGGGAGGATTAAGCCGATGATACCTGCTTTTTTGAGAATCAGGGCATCTTGCGATCGAGCCCAAAGCAAAGTTTCTGCCCAGTGGCCTAAGTCTGGTTGATGGCCCACCAGGGCCAAGCTGCGGCTACCTATTTCCTGCCACTGTTTGTACCACTCCAGCCAGTTCCCGATGTCTCCTGAAGGTGCAAGGGTGGCGGATTCTTCTATTTGGGAACTCAGACCCGCTGACCGCAGGATTTGGGCGGTTTGCTGCGCCCGCAGTAGGGGACTGGTGAGAATCAGGTCAAACTGAATTTCGAGTTCGTACAGCCGTTGAGCAATTTTCCTGGTTTTACGATCGCCCTCTTTAGTCAGCGGGCGTTCTGAGTCTGTATCATATTCTTCGGGCTCGGCTGCAATACCGTGGCGGATCAGATATAAATGCACTGTGGCAGTCCTTTTTAGAGCTGTGCGATGGCTACGCCCCGGCTTACGCCTACGAACTTATGCGTGAAGTTTGGCGCGCTCGACATCTTTTGCCTATTCTACAACTGCATTGAAATCTGGCGCCGTCATCGGGTTGGCGCTTTTGTAGCGATCGCGCCCTTGTCGTTTCGCATCATATAATTCTCGATCGGCGAGGGCAACGAGTTCATCCGGTGATCTTTCCGCAGTGGGAATCACAGTTGCAATTCCCATGCTAACGGTCACGATCACGCTCACATCAGATTGCTCGTGAGGGATTGCCAAATCTCGGATTGCCTCTCGGATCGACTCAGCAACCGCGATCGCCCCTGCAGCATCCGTACTCGGCAGGATAGCAGCAAATTCTTCGCCCCCATAGCGCACAAACAAATCGGCGGAACGTTTAACCGAGGCTGCTGCGGCTTTCGCGACTTTCACCAAACAAGTATCCCCAGCTTGATGTCCGTAGAAATCGTTATATCGCTTGAAATAATCTACATCCAACATAATCAACGACAACTGTTGTTTGCCCTGCATCAGCCTGTGCCATTCCAACTGCAACCGCTCATCAAAACAGCGGCGGTTTGCTATTTGTGTTAACCCATCTGTCGTAGCAATTAATCTTTCTTTTTCCGCCCGGTGTCTGAGCATCTCCTCGGCTTGCTTGCGTTCTGTAATATCAGCAAAAGTCGCCACAACTGCATAGGGTTGAGACTGATTGAGATGGAACAGCGGTTGAGAATTAATCGAAATCCAAGTCAGGGTTCCATCCGGTTTGTGAACGCCCATCACCACATTCGATCGCGCTTCTCCCGTGCGCAGGGTGATCGTTGCCGGATGCTGTTGGCCGGGGAACGGTTTGCCATCCTCCCGAACGATTCGCCAGTCTAAATCTACGGATGTGCGCCCCATCATTTGCTCGGGGGTGAGCCCGAGAATTCTTTCGGCACTTGCATTACAGGCAGTAATTTGTCCATTTGCTAGCTGGAGTACGACACCTTCTGTCATGCTAGTAATCACAGAACGGTACCGTTCCTCGCTTTCCTGCAATTGACTCAGGAGAAAGTTTTTAGCATCAAACTCTGAAGCCAGATGCAGGCTACCCGCCAAAAACCCCGCCATCAGTTGTAAGGTATGAATATCTGACTCTGTAAAGGCACAGGGTGTAGCTGAAACAACTTTTAAGACGCCAACCCGATCGTCCTGATAGAACAAGGGAACAACCACCAGTGACCGGATACCAATGCGCTGACAGGCAGACTGATCCACCCGTGCATCGGTTTGTGAATCATCGCAAAGCATGATTTGGCCGGTCGCAATACATTTTCCCGATAAACTTGTCCCTACTTTGATCCGTAATCCAACATAGGCGCTGGCGATACCGCTGGCTGCCCGATACACCAACTCATCCCCTTCCAGCATTTCAATCACGGCCCCATCGGCACCGAGCGATTTTTGAGTTCGATCGATAATCACCGCCATCACTGCATCCAGGTTAGGATTACGAAGGGCGATTTCCTGTTGGGTAGCAATCACTATACCCAGACGCTCGAACTCTTTTTTTAACGCTGCTTCTGCTTGTTTGCGAGCAGTGATATCCTTCATAAAGCAGTGATGCCCGATCGATCGCTCCTGCCAGTCGTAGGCTGCCAACATCACCAATTGCTTGTAAAAAATCGAACCATCTTTTCGGATACCACGGGCCTCAACCTCGACTCGGCCGCCGGCTAGCATTTTTTGATAAGCCGCCCTCATCATGTCACAGTCGTCGGGATGAACTGTTGTCTGCCAATTCATACCAACCATTTCTTCAGATTGATAACCTGCTATATTCGCGTAGGCTTGATTAACGGTGATATACCGTCCGAAAATATCCAGTCGCGAGATGCCTTCGACGGCATTAGCAAGGGCTATACTCATTTCTCTGAGTTCTGTTTCGGCCTGGACAAGATCCGTAATGTCTTGGGATGTACCAAACAACCGAATGACTTGTCCCTCTGCATTGAGTTCGGCCTGTCCTCTGGCTTCGGTATGGCGCATAGAACCATTCGGGTGCAGGACTCTGAGCCGCAATAGATAAGGCTCTCCGCGAGTGAGCGTTCGTTGAACTACCAGGTGTAGCTGTTTGGCACTTTCGGGATGGTAAAGCCGCAGGTTTTCTTCATAGGTAGGTTCGCCCAGTGCCCGGTCGCGTCCCAAAATCTCAAATAGTTCGGGAGACCAGGTAATTTTACCCGTAATCGCGTCCCATTCCCAGTTACCGATGTGGGCAACCCGCTGGGCTTCTGACAACCTAATTTGACTCTTTTGCAGCGCTGTTTCTGTCTGCTGGCGGTC
The DNA here is from genome assembly GCF_036701775.1 of Microcoleus sp. N9_A2. NCBI lineage: Bacteria > Bacillati > Cyanobacteriota > Cyanophyceae > Oscillatoriales > Microcoleaceae > Microcoleus > Microcoleus sp. N9_A2. Next base: position 64,578 of record NZ_JAUBRH010000021.1, read on the forward strand.
GGTAATGTCCTTTTCGTTCACGAGCAACATCGGGTTGCCTGTTACCGGGTCGTTGGTACACCGCACGTCCATCCCATGCCAGCGAATTCCCGCCAGAGTAATCACTTGAGCCTCCGTGCTAAATACCTCACCGGACTGAAGAACTGCCATTGCTCGCTCTGCTACCTCAGAGTCAACAAAGTGACTCACAAAAGCATTATCGGTCGCAGAGCCAGGGTGCAGCGCCTCCCCGTAACACCCCAAGGCCGCCGGGTTTTGCAGCAGCGGCACACCTTCGAGGGTGTACAGCGAAACCATCAGCGTGGTGTGTCGGATTGCCTCGATCGATCGCAGGGTTTCCGGTTCGATTTGAGGAGCGGTTTCGACCTTACCCTCGACCAGGATTGCCAAACGCCCGCTATCAATCCTGATGCCAGAGCACCGACAGCCTACAGAAACAGGCTCACCGGCCGGATAAAACGTCCACTGCTCGGACAAGGTTTGGCCTTGCTCAAACTGCTGCCGATAGCTCTGCAAGCGAATCCGAGTAGACTCTGAGAACATATCCCTAAAGTTGTGGCTCGCGAGTTGCTGGCGCGTGGAAGCATCCCACAGGTACAAGGATGCTTGGTTTGCCCACCGCATTTGCCAATCCTCAATATCAAATATCCAGATCGGGTTTTGCAACAAGTCAAAGGTTTTGAGGTGGAAAATATCCCCGCTCAGGGAACAGGCAAACTCTGGTTGTAGACAATTTTGATGATGATTGACTCTGGGCGCGCTTTCTGTATTGGGATCAGTTTGATTCGGTTCTGTTTCGAGTTCCGGCGGTTGATTTGACCCCAGCACAGGGCGGTGAGATTCCAAGTGCTGCATCCTCAACCCGATGTGCATTGCAACCTGTTGCAGGATTTGAACGTCGAGAGGTTCCCACTGACGCGCACTTCGGCAGTGATGAGCAATCAACAGTCCCCAAAGCTTCGGAGATTGCTGCTGTTGGCCATCTAGCAAGATTGGCGCAACTAAATTTGCCTGAACTTGGATTCGCGAGAGCAATTCGACATCACAAGCTTGAAGATCACCAGCGTGAATATCAGAAATGGCACTCGTTTGTCCCTGGCTGTAACGATCTACCCAGGTTGCTTCCAGGCAAGGGTCATGAATCAGTTGTCCCTGGATTGGCAGCCACTGATCACCAACAGATTCAGCAAATACTACCCTATCTCTATGCGGTAGGAAGCGATAAATAATCACGCGATCAGTTTGCAGCAGCACCCTGGTTTCTTGTAGCGCACATTGCAAAATTGTCTCCAGAGCCACGAACTCGTTGATTTTAAGTGCAATTTCTGAAACTTTTTCTATGCTTTTCTCTAACGACCAAGAGAAAGTCTGTTTTGTAGACATCTCCGTGTTCCTTGTTTTTTTAAGCTATTTTCTACTATTCTAACCGGCAAAAAATAAATATAATATTTTTTTTGAACTCGTAGTAATCGCTGCCTGGGCTTAGAAAAAAACTAATATTTATGTGACGAACCCAACTTTTTTTGACTGTTACAATTACTTTTTTTATGTCATTTAGTCAAGGGTTTAGGTTGTTGGGTATCTATTTTGATTCTTCTCAAGCGTTTTTTACTAATTATTATCGAAAATATCCTGCACTAACTATAACAAATTGTGATTGATTTAGCGAGAAAATAAGAAAATATCAAAAAATCAACCCTGTATAATTGTTAAAACTTAAGAATTATTGTGGATTTAGTAAACTAGATAAAACTAAATTTGCCCTGCAACCTAGTTTTTTTGAGCAAAATACTTCGTTAATCCCTTGAAAATACTTAAAATACCCGGTTTTTTTGATGTATATTTTGGGGAAATCGGGATAAAATTGATTAGTGTTAGTCCTGGAGCAGTCAACCGGGTTTTTCAACCTTCTTACTTCGTTAAAAGTGACATCTTGCAGGATTTTCAATAAACTTTTTAGGGGCGGATTCTCCTGCCCAACCCCTACTCCCCACAAGAAAATGCAGTTGTTTTGGAACAGGCCGGAAAGCCTGTTCATGGCAGAGGTGGACTGGGCGGGATTTCCAACCCTCAATAAGAGTTAAAAAAACCAGGTTGATGAGAGTTGAAGTGCGGGCAGGACTGATTACCAAGTTGAGAGTTAGCCCGGAATGAGAAAAAAATATGGCAAAACCTGGTAGCAACGGGAGGTATAACCCAGCGGCATTCCCAGGCTGTTGCTGGAATCAAAACCGCACCTAAAAACTCCAGAGTTAATGATCGTAAACAGGATTGTCTTTAGGACTAATTAAATTCAGCAATTTTTGCTTAATCTGAGCATCGAATACTTCCCATTTGTGCTTTGCATAATCGCTATTCTCATTCCCGCCGGAAAGAAATCCCACCGGTATTTCAAAACCTCCAGCTTGACTTCTGCCGCCGCCAAAAAAGCGTCCTTGAGCATCTTGACCGAAGGCTTCTTTGATAAATTCGTCGGGGTCGAGAGTAAGTTTATTAGTTCGCAGCGAGCCAATTACTACTTCAATTTCTTCGTCTTTGTCGTGAACAATTGCGTAGACAACTGCTGTGTGTACGTTCTCCTCTGTGACTAAAAAGTCCGCTGCTTGGGGAATAGAATCCCGATCGTCATAGCGGAGGTAGCCGATGCCGGCGATCGAAAAATTGTTCTGGACGGTCCGGTGTTTGAGCGCTCGCTCGATCGCATCCATCACCCACTTAGAACGAGACGACTGCAACACCGCATTCAACAACTGCGGGTCATAAAATCGGCTCAAATAAGCCGCAGCTAAAAAGTCCTCCTCCTGAGCTTGTCTGAGGGCGATCGTATCCGATCGCAAACCGTGCATCAAAGCTGTAGCGCACTTGATGTGCAGACTGACGCTGGCGTCGAAAGCTAAAAGTCCAGCCTGTAAATACTCGGAAAAAATCGTGGCTGTAGCGCGGATTTGAGGGCGCAAATCAATAAATTCTGCCTTCATTTCCCCTTGTAAATTGTGGTGGTCGATGACGGCGGCGATCGGAACTCCTGCCGCTAAAATAAACTCGGTTAAGTTACAAGTCGTCCCTTGGTTGTCGATGAAAGCACAGCCCTGATAAACCGACAAATCTTTAGTTTTGACTGTTTCCAGCGTCCACCGCTGCAACGGCAACCCTGTCAATTTAACTAAGGCAATGTTTTCTTGGTGGCTGAGGGCGCCGGCGTAGATAATCTCGCATTGGATATCATACTGTTCGGCGATTAATTTGTAAGCCCAAGCGCTGGAAAGTGCGTCGGGATCGGGAAAGTCTTGCAATAATATTAACTGGCGATTACCTTTGTGCCGATCGAACATCTGGCGCAATTGCTCGACTTTGCGATCGTGCAATTCCTCGCGGGGACGGCCGCGATTCTCTTCGGAAGCAACTTCGGCTTTGCTGCGCCGTTTCCCTGGCGCACTCACTCCGGGTACAACCTCGCTGCTGGCCTCAAGTTCACCTTCGCGGTTGCCGGATGTTTCATCGGAATTGTTAGGGGGATGGTCTTTCATCGTTGAAAATTAACTATTTAACTATTTCAGGATTTGCGCGACATTCGATCTTAAACCCGGTTTCTTTGTAGATGCCTGTTTGTCAAAGCCCATACTTTTTACGAGAAACCGGATTTAAGAGCGTAAATTCTCTCTTTAACTTTTTACCTCATGCAGAGAGTGTGCGTTGCGAGGAAGGAAGCAATCTCAGGACTCAGAACTTCCGCAAAAAACCCCCGCGCTTGCGCTGACAGGGGTTTTAAAGGCCTATTACATATTTTTGCCATTCTTTGTGCATACCGCTCTTAACGTGTTTAGTGACTTCAAAATAAAGACCGCTGTGAGGTTTCCTCGGCGGATAGCGCAGCGGCATTCCCGCTTCTTTTGGCGTGCGGCTGCCTTTATTGACATTGCAGCGCACGCAGGCGGTGACGAGGTTTTCCCAACTGTCGCCTCCTCCGCGCGATCGGGGAATTACATGATCGAGGGTTAAATCGTCCCCCGTATAACTGCAGTATTGACAAGAGTGTGCATCCCGGTGCAAGATGTTCCGGCGGGTAAGCGGAATATCCTTATAGGGAACTCGGACATAATGCCGCAGTCGGATCACAGTTGGTAGCGGGAAGTTTGGCGCAATAAATTTCCCATTGTGTTCTACCTGTTCTGCTTTTCCTTTCAGCAACAAAACTACCGCCCTTCGCCAATTGGTGATGTTAAGGGGTTCGTAGGAGGCGTTCAGCACCAGAACATTGCCCATTGTTGATTATTAAAGAGAATATTTTTTTCGATGTTAACACAGGTTCCACTTTAGGTGGGACGACATCAGGAACAGCGAGGCGATCGCAAAAAACGGTGCAAAACCACTCCTTCACCCTATACCTTCGCGCCTGCGCCCCCTGTGGCTGCACCTATTTTCTGCCTTTTGGTGTTTGTCAGCGAGCTTTTTTCCCTGAGTTTTGGTATAGATGAGTCCAGTGTGTGCGATCCTCTCCGAGGGCTTCGCTAACGGCAAAAATTTGCAAAATAAATTTTATTTTTTTCTCTAAATGCCTAATCTTCCCGGCAACAAACAGTTTAACTTTTTAGACTATTAGTAACCTTAAATGAAAAAGCTTATTACTGCTCATGAAATTTCGGCTCTTAAAGTCTGCTTTGAGCGCGTCAATTATTGCCCTTGCTGCTCCGATTTTAGCAAACAGTCCAGCCTTTGCCCAAGCGCCTTCATTCTTCTGCGGCGCTGCTGGCGGCCGCCCAGCTACAATTGCTGTCCAACAAGGCAAAAATATTCCCGTCATTTTGTGGCTAGCTGATAACTATTTCAATGAATCAGGAGAAGATGCGATTACTCGGTGTACCAGAGTCTCAGGAATTCTCAACAACTCGCAACCGCAAGGAAGCTGGGATAATATTGTCACAGCAGGTGCATCGACCAGCGGCCAACTAATTATTTGTGCAGCTAATCCTCAAGACGGTTCCTGTAGATTATTATATCAAGTACCCAAAGGTCAAAATCCTGAACAAGCCCGGCAAGAGCTCTTAAAAAGAGTTACAAATCCTAATGTAAGTGTTTCCCCTGTTAAAGTAAATTGATAGTTATAACTCATTAGCTACGGGTAGGACATGGCAATGCTGTGTCCTACGTGCTAAAGTCATGTATCCACCCTACTTGCAGATAGTTGAAACTCTGGTAAAATACTTCGGTTGAGTGGTGAAAAAATTGCAGCTTTGCTTCAGCAGTTCTTCTAACCCTTCAACCTGCCTCAGCCAGACAGTGCCGTTGCTTCCAGCTACAGCAATTTGCTTTCCGTCTCGACTCCAACCGACACTAACAACATTCTCCTCGAACTCAAATTGAGCAACCTGCCGCCCCGCTAAATTCCACAGCCGTACAGTCTTGTCAATTCCCACTGTAGCAAGCCGTTCTCCGTCGGGACTAAAACTAATTGATTTCGCATCTAAATGCAAGGTTTGAAATTCATTCACTAATTCTTTTTTTGACAAATTCCACAGCCCGACTTTGCCGTTCAATGTTACTGTAGCAAAGCGAGGCTGCTGTTGATCTGGACTGAAACTAATCCCAATTGCCTGAACCGGCAATGTTTTTTTCAGTTGTCCCGACAAATTCCAAATTCGCACTGTAGATTTGCCGTCTAAAGTCGTTAAAAAATCGCCCCGCGGGCTAAAATTCACGCTTCTCACTAAGCCGTTGTGACCGGGAAGTTTCACGCTCGATGATATTAACTTTGGCAGTTTTGACAACTTCCAAATTGCAGCATAGCTGTCTATCCCTGCCGCCGCTAATAACTTTCCTTCGGGACTAAAACTGATGCTGGTAACAGAGCCTTGAATTCCTTTCAAAGTAGAAATACTTTTACCTGATAAATTCCATATTTTAACAGTGCTATCCCTTCCGGCAGTCGCTAAAAAATTACCGTCTGGGCTAAAATTTACCATATTAACTGACTGCTGTAAAGCTTTCCATTCAGCAATTTTTTGCCCGGAAAAGTTCCACATCCTAACTTTATCGTCTATTCCTGCGGTTGCTAAAATTTGCCTATTTGGGCTAAAAGTGACGCTGGTAACTGCACCTTTATGAGCTTGCAACTTTATCTTTCTTTGTGGAATTAATGAGCCTTTGACCTGCTGTGTTTCACTAATTTTATCGAGAATTATTTGTAATGCTAATAGTGGTCTAGTTGCTGGGTATTGTTCTAGCTTGTGTTTGTTTTTAACCAAGGTTTTTAATTTTTTCCCCGAGGCGATCGCCCTCAGTAAAGCTTCTGATAAAGCTTCGCTATTTTCGGTCTTTTGAGAGACAGCCAACAATAAAGCATCGCTGGCATTTTGTTCGATTTCAATACTTGCTTGTGCTAGTTTAAACCGCTGGTAAGCGAGAGTTGAAAAGCCGATCGCCGCCACTAACGATGCTGCCAGTACCGCAGAACCGACGCCGATCCACTGTTTGGCTTTTTGTTTGGCAGAGTCAGCTTCACTCCAAGCTTGTTCTGCATCACGCACAGCTTTTTTGGTTTCGAGTGTAGCTGAACGCAGCAGTTGATTTTGGTCGCTCAAAATAACTTTTTGGCTGGCAGTCAAAAACTGAAAATCTTCGTTTCTCAAGCTTTTATCGGCAGCCCAAACTAATGCTGACTGCAAATCATCCCCTCGCAACAGTTGGGAATCATCTTCACAGCTAGAATTTAGCCAGAGTTTGATCGCTTCCGAGTAAGGCGAAAGTTTTTCTAACTTTTCTTCAATTAATTCTTTGTTAAATACAGCGTCATAAATGGGATTAGAAATTGTTAATCTTTCCCCGCGCTTAACGATTAATCCACTCAATCGTAGTTCCATTTGTTCCGCACTGCCATCGGGGACAATTTCAGTTTGCTCTAAAATTTGCTGATACAATCCCAGTCTCCTGACAATCCGCTGGTTTTCTTTGAAAAGCCGATCGCGAATTGTGGACAAATGTTCTGGCACATCCTGAGTTTCCCAATTCTCCACGATTTTCAAGCGCACTACCTTCTCAACCCACTCTTTAGAAGTGTGAATTCTATCTTCCTCCCCCCCTTGCCAACGGGCGGCTGCATCTTCCTCCCCCCCTTGGCAAGGGGGGGCTGGGGGGGGTAAATTCGGCATTAATTGTGGGTTTTCCAGCAGGAGTTTGCACAGCTTTTGAGTCAAAAAAGGCTGCCCGCCAGTCCAATACAAAACCTCTCTCAAAACTTCATGAGAGCTGTCTGTCAGCTCTGCCAACCCCGCTGCTAGCGGTTGAGCTTCTGTTTCGTCAAAACCAGTTAATTCGATCGCCTTGCCAATATTAAAAGGGGTATTGCTGCTGGCATTTTGCTCGCGGCACAAATCCGTGGGCGATGCTACACCTAAGAGGGCCCAAGTTAGGCGATCGAACTCTGAATTGTTGGCGCGCTTGTTGTAGCACGATCGAATTAAGGCTAAAAAATCATCGGCGGGAAAATCTAGGGCGAGAATGCTGTCGATTTCGTCAATAAAAATGACTATATTGCTGGAAATGTTGGGTAAGAGTACGGTTTCGATGAATTCGCTCAATCTTTGAACTGGAGTTAAAAAATTGCGATCGCGCCACCAAGTCCGCACGTTGACAATATCCGACAGGTTAAAGTTATTTTCGAGAATGCGGAGCAAACCAGCATACCACTGTTCGGGAGTGACGCCGCGGTTGCCAATTTCCGAAATGTCGATCGCAGCACAAGCAATTCCCTCATTTCTCAGCCGCTGAATTGTCCGCACCTGCAAGCTAGATTTGCCCATTTGCCGGGAATTCAAAACATAGCAAAATTCCCCCGCCTTCAATCCGTTATAAAGATCGTCGTCGGCTTGCCGCTTCACATAATTCGGAGCGTTATTTGTGAGACTGCCGCCGACTTGATAATAACTGGGTTTCGTGGTAAAATTCATAGGATAAAATGGTAAAATCAAAAAAATATATTGGGGTCATTCGGCGGTTGAAACCGCTACTACACAAACAAAGTCCGCCTTCGCGGACTGAAGAAATGAGGCGTATTAAAGGAAACTTTTGTATGATACATTGTACCACAATACAACATGAAAACTGATTGGACTGGATATAACGACGACAAAGACAAGTTAAGAGCTGAAATTTGGTCTTTGCTGAAGCAGCAAGCCGCATCTATTGGTGATCCGTTCGGTCATATTCCCAACTTTGTCGGTGCACACTTGGCTGCCGAAAGATTGGCAACTTTACCAATATGGCAAAAAGCAAAAACGATTAAGTGCAATCCAGATTCGGCACAAATTCCGGTGCGGATGCAAGCTTTGCAAGATGGAAAAGGCCTGTATATGGCAGTACCGCGATTGACAGACGATCGCTGTTTTGTAGAGTTAACTGCTGCGGATTTGCAGAGACAAAATGTATCTATTGCCGAAAGTGCGATCGCTCGCAAAGCACTCACTTGCGGAAAATTGGTAAGTTTTGCAGAAATGGAGCCGATCGATTTAGTAATAGTCGGCTGCGTAGCAGCAGGGCCGGGCGGGGGAAGAACCGGGAAAGGTGCAGGTTTTGCCGATTTGGAATTGGCTATGTTGCAAGAATTCGGGTTAGTACAAATCGATACGCCAATTGTCACAACAGTGCATCCTTTGCAAATAGTCGAAGATTTGCGTTTACCAATGCAAGCTCACGATTGGGCGCTGAATTGGATTGTTACTGCCCAGGAGGTAATTGAGACTAATACAAGTTATCCGCGTCCAATTGGGTTAAACTGGGATAGTTTGCGATCGGAACAGTTGGAACAAATTCCGATTTTGCGAAAGTTGAGAGAGCAATTAACCAATAACAAATAGCTTTTAATCAAAATCAAGGCAAAAGAGCATCTACAGCGATCGCCCCAATTTCTATTCCTTCAATAATAATCGGTATGGGCTAGTTGATTATTGTCTTATTTTACTGTTTATTTAACGAACCGCGAAGGCGCGAAGGACGCAAAGTAAGAAGGAAGAAGAAGAGGAAGAAGGTAATTTCATAATATATCTACTTTGTGGTGAACACGCGCCATGCAATGAAAGCAGTAAAACCTAGATAACCAAACACGGTTATCCAATCTAGCCAATTATCGGAAGTTATCAAAAAAATATCGTTCATGGGTATCATTCACCTGATTATTAATTACATAAATTATACCAAATCCAGGTTAGTTATCCCCATCTCTCTCTTCTCGAGACTCTGCGTACTCTGCGTCCTCTGCGGTTAAATCATTCCGATGGAACCGCTATTGAGATGACGGGCTTTTTGGGGAAATTATATTAAGTTTTTTTCAGACTTGCCGTATGCTTCCTCAATAAATATAACAGTGCTTCCGCCTGTGGGGATGGCTGTAAACTGGCGTAATAATAGCGATACAAACCTCTGCAAATCAGAGATAAGCGCGTTGGGAAATCAAGGACTGAGGGGATATCGACAATCACATCATCAACTGGTGGAATATCCCCTCGCTGACAATATACGGCATAGCTAATTCGAGGCGATTTAGCCCGACTGCTGCTGTGGCTTCCCCAGTGAAAAACGTATTGATTCCAGCACGATAGAGTACCAGCTTGTGTCGGTAAAGCCCGGATATCTTCCAAGGCAAATTTAGTAGCTTTTGTCTTGAGATTTTTGATGGCTTCAGCATACTCTGGATCGCGGTTTGCCGGAATCATGTACATACATGAATTGAGGGGATTGGCCTCAGTAATTGTCACCCAGAGAGTAAGCACTGTCGGCATACCGTTGGAGTCTATAGTATTTTCGTACTCGGCGTCGCGGTGAGGATCAAATCCTTTGCCGCTGTCAGAAGTTTCTATGTAATAAACCCAAAAATTGGGAACTAGCTTGTAGCCGTTTCCCAAAATTCCTGTCAATGTTGAGTTAAAGTAACCAAATGCTTGATAGAAGACATCGTAGACGAGGGCAAACATTGTCGGAAACCCTGCTTTTCGGACATTTTCTATACAGTCGCGCATCTCCTGAATAGTAGCAGCAGGTATGACGCTAGGTGTTTGGAAATAGCCTTCTTCTCGCAGTTGCAGCCTGTACTCGTCAATTTCTGCTTTTTGGATTCCCGACACTTCTGAAAAGCCTTCAAATGGTCGAGCGGAAATAGTTGAACTGGGGTTGAGCTCGCGCCAGTAGTTAATATCTTCTGCTTGCGGTAGAAGTGGAATTAATTTATCTAAGTCAAGAGACTTTCTTAGAGTCACGGTTTCTTCAGTCATCGATCGTATTTTACGTTGATACTGCACGGGGGAAAGCCCGATCGCTCTTTTGCGATATTTGTGCTGCTCTTTTCCCCTACTGCTGATTCTACGTCATTAACGAGCTAAAATCTCCAATTAATTAACTCCCCAATTAGTTTTAAAATATTGCCGATACAGTTCGCACCTCGGCACGCACTCGTTACCCTGCAATTTCACCAACCCCAAACTGTCTAATTTAAACGCCTGCATCGCCTTTAATTGCACCGGAGAATCCGCCGCCACAATCTCTCTCATCCCCTGCGCTAACTCTGGATATTCTTCTAAATTCCACAATTGGCGGCGCAAATGGTCGCTGTAAATTCCCGCATCTGCGATCGCAGTTTCTTTTAATTCATCGAGTGTCAAATCCGATGGCGAAATGTGATATAATGCAACTCGCACTAAATACGGATGACCGCCGACAATTGCCATCAATTTTTCTACTTCTGCCTCCGACCAATTCAAATTGTGGCGCGCTGCTAAATCTTGTATTTGCTGAGAGTTGAATTCGGGCAAATCTACGGGCAGCCCGACGTTGAAAGGCGATTGATTGATGTTCATCGGGATGTAAACTTCGGTGGAGTGAACTACAATTAATCGCAGTTTTTTCCAGATGTCGCGCCGCTTCGATTCTTCGTGCCACGCCCGCAGCAGTCCTAAAAAGTCTTCGGCAATGTCGGGATATTGGAAAACGCGATCTATCTCGTCTAATCCTAAAATTAAAGGACTGTCGATTTGCGGCAAAATGTATTTTTCAAAGTAATCTTTGCAGTTGACTTTGCTGCCGAAAATCTCGTCCCAATAATCGTCTAATTGATTGGGTAAGTGCAACTCGCGCCCGACATAAGCGCAAAACCATTTTAAGAATTTATCTAAGTTGGCAAATACGCCTTTATCTACTAACTGAAAAGTTAGCGGCACGGTGCAATAACCTTGACGGGCTCCGTGATGCAAAATTCTTGCCATCAAGGAAGTTTTGCCCATTTGTCTCGGCGCTTTGATTCTAATTAACGCGCTGGGCTGCACAATAGTTTGATAGCAGCGTTCTTCGATGGGCGGGCGTTCTACATAAAATTGAGAAGCGACATCGACTTGTCCTCCCGGTAATTCGGGTTCGGCGGCGGGTAGAGGTATTTCGTCGCTGCTAATTTCTAATAGCTGTTTTTGTTTTAAATCTTCCGTTTCTTCTGTGAATAATGCGGGTTTTTCTGCGAGCAAATTCAGAACTTCTTCGATAAGAATTGGAGTGTCGGCGGTGGTTTTCCATTCCCTCTGTTTGATGCGGTACAGATAGCCCCGCAAGTCGTGATTTAGAGGCGCGTTCAGGGGAAAGCCGACGCGGATGGGGAGAATTATTGGTTTTCTGTCAGGGCGGGAGTCTTGTAGTTCTTTTGCTTGCTGAACTTGATATGTTAGTAGTTCGCTTTGGTTTCCCGTTGGCGGCAACAGTAGCAGCAAATAATCGCATTCTTGGAGGAATAAATTAATGCGATCGAACCAATTATCTCCCAATCTAATGTTATTTTCTGCTGTGAAAACTGTATGACCGATCGCGCTTAAGGCTATTTCTAACTGTTTTCCTAACTCGCGATCTGGTTCGGCGCTGCGATAACTGACAAATACTTTAACAATTCTGCTGCTGGTGGCTGTTTCTTCCGCTACCGGCGAATTGTCCAGCTCGTCTAAATTTTCCGGTTCCTCAAGTTTAGCCGATCGATGGTCGCTAGCAGCCAGAGTCATTTCAAAAGCCGCGAACAACTGGCGAATTTTACTCAAATCCGCACCTTCTCTACCCTGCTTAATTTTGCTGACTGTATCGATACCAACGCCAGACTCGGCCTCGATTTCAGTCAGAGTACCTTTAATGTTATATCGGTCAGACCATTCTTGGAGCGCCTCGTTAAGTTTCTTTAAGCCAGAGGCAGTGAGAATGCGACCGCGATCGCGTTTTGACTTGAGCACTTCGCTTGCAGTGAAAGGGGAACGAATCTAGAAATTTTAACGCCTTAAGTTCCTATTTTGGGGGATTTTAAGGAAGATAATCAGCCAGCCGGAATTTAAGGAATTTTACTTGGGGAGGTTTTTTTAGCGATCGACTCCTCAAACTCTGTCCTGATAACGGCTTCAACAGTTGAATATATTTTAGGATAAAAAGTTTTTCTTAACTCCCCAATCTCCGCCACTAATCACCACTTAACTTTTTAGAGTAGATACACCAAGCAAAAAAGGAGCAGCCAAATGAGCAAAATCTTACACAGACTGGCAATGGCCGCTTTGGGAACCGCCGCCATTTTTACAATTAATACACTTAATAATTTAACAGAAGCATCAGCCGCTGGTAAATTTGACCAACCAGAAATTTATCAAAACACAATTTTTCCACTTGGCGTACCGGGGCAGTCCCATAAATAGGGCAATTCATTGATTGATTGATTTAATTAAATTAAGGAGAAATTATGAAGTCTACACTGTGTTCGCCACAACCTATAGCTACCAAATCTGACTCGGTTGACGCTGATGCGATCGATGCCTGCACTGCACTTGCATGGGTTGAATTGGTAGCATTAGACGCCAGCGCTCTCACGGGGGACGATTGGCTGGCTTTGTGCGATGATATAGATGACGGGGAAATCTACCGCTGCTGGTTTTTGTGGCGCGATCGCGAAGTTAGCGGTAATTGGGAAGCTTACGATCCTTTGAGCGATCGCCGATTTGTTGCTAAAGGAAAAGTTTTTCTCAAAGCCGCGATCGACTCTTTTGAAGATGCTAGAAATCGAGAAGTCGCCTAACTTAAATTCATCTCAGGTGAATAAAAGTTGTGCCTACAAAACAAGAATTCTGCCAAGAGAATCCGCCAGTGTACAAAGTTTTGTCTGCCTGCGCGAGACTGGAAGAAAAAGGGGTAATAGAACCAGATTTGAGATCAGTAGACCTCTTGCAAAAATCCTTTTCATCAATTGATGGGACGGGCTCTCCGGCCCATCCCACAAGAGTTATTTTTTCTTGTGGGATGGGCCGGAGAGCCCGTCCTAATTATTTTTGCAAGAGGTCTAGTGCCGGAAACGGAATACTCTCAAAGAAAAGAAAAAAAAATACGGCTGCGGGCAAGAGTTGACTGTATGATGCTAGGTGCTTCATCTCAAAAGCTGTTGATAAGGTTTTTCCAGCCGCTTTCTCGTTGCAGCCGTTAAACTCTTTCTCTTTAAACATGACTCCTAAACTGCGATGGCTGTTGCCGGCCGCCCTTAGTCTTTTCTCGATCGCCCTGCCCGCAAAAGCTGATACACTAACATCTTGGCACTTCGATCCCAAAGGCAACCAACTCAATTTAACCACAGATTCAGGAGTTCAGCCGGAAGTCAAACTAATCGCCAATCCCACCCGCTTAGTAATTGATTTACCGGGAATAGTCTTGGAGTATCCTGAAAGTCCTCAAAGCTACAACTCAGCTATCCAACAAATTAGAGTCGGACAGTTTGACACCGGAACTACCAGGTTAGTGATACAATTAACTCCCGGTTATAAGTTAGACCCCCAAAAAGTCCGAGTCATTAGAGAATCTGCCACGCGCTGGTCATTTCAGTTGCCAAATCCCGAGCAAATAGCCGGCAACGAGTCTTTTATACCCACAGCTATTACCCGCATAGAACAAGCAGCAGGTCAAGTTACGCCCACTGTTTCGCCGGGAAATCAGAGAAACTATTCGGCTGATTTGGGGCTGTCAACAGGCTCGGAAATGATAGCCATCAAGCCTCAAATCGAAAGTGCGATCGAACAGTATAGATCCCTGAGCGCCGGAATGTTTTTTCTGGATTTAGATACAGGAAACTATTTGGATATCAAGGGCGATCGAGTATTTCCGGCCGCGAGTACCATCAAGTTACCAATTCTGATTGCTTTTTATCAAGATGTAGACGCAGGCAAAGTTAGCCTAGACGAAACATTAGTTATGAAGTCCGACTTAGTTGCCAGCGGCTCTGGAACTATGCAAGACGAACCAGATGGAACTCGGTTTAGCATCAGAGAAACCGTAGATAAAATGATTACCATCAGCGACAATACAGCCACCAACATGATTATTGAACGTTTGGGGGGAATTGCTAAACTCAACGAGCGTTTTCGCAGTTGGGGATTAACTGATACGAGAATTCGCAATTGGTTGGGAGATTTTCAAGGAACAAATACAACAAGTTCTGTGGATATGGTAAAGCTGCTGGCGATGCTGTCTCGCGATAAATTAGTTTCTGAATCGAGTCGGGAACAAGCTTTAGAATTATTGCGGCACACAACAACTAGAACGCTGTTACCTTCGGGTTTAGGCCCCGGCGCAGTTATTGCTGACAAAACCGGAGATATCGGCTTTGTGGTTGGCGATGCGGGAATTATTGATATGCCCAACGGTAAGCGTTATTTAGCTGCAATCTTTGTTAAACGTCCTTACAATGACCCGATTGTCAGAGATTTTGTCCGTCGAATTTCGCGGATTGTTTACAATTATTTAGACCAACCTGCGGCGAGAGTACCGGATAATTTACGTTGATCAGACAATTCGGCGATTGAAATCGCTACTAAACAAACAAAGTCCGCCTTCGCGGACTTGAAGAGAAGATTTTTAATTACTAAGGACTATTCTTTGCGCTCGATTGCTACAGTCAAATGAGCCGCAACTGCCCCCACTGTAGCAAGTACAGCAGCAATGGGAAAGACTACTGAGCCGGCAACGCCGCCTACTAATCCAGC
The DNA here is from genome assembly GCF_036701775.1 of Microcoleus sp. N9_A2. NCBI lineage: Bacteria > Bacillati > Cyanobacteriota > Cyanophyceae > Oscillatoriales > Microcoleaceae > Microcoleus > Microcoleus sp. N9_A2. The sequence goes on from NZ_JAUBRH010000021.1 coordinate 79,598, forward strand.
CATCAGCGGAATGTCTGCCAAAGTCCGCCCTTGCGAGTTTTTGATGACGAGGCGGCGGAGTTTTCCTTGCTGAATTAGTTCTTTGACTTTGCCAATTAGGCTGTCGCCGCTAATCTTAAATTCTTCCACTCTGACTTTTTCCTCGGTTGCAAATTCTGAGGCGAATACATGAGTTTCAACTGTTGGGTTGGCTGAATTCCCGGCCGCTGCTGTTTCGTCTTGTAGAATTGTTACTTGTTGTTCTAGTTGTGAGTTCATTTTGTGTAAGGGCGGGTGAAAACCAGCCGTTTAATTTCTATACCCTTATCTTCGGCGATCGCACTTGGGAATGACAGGCAAGGAAACCCTACAATTTGCATTCGTACTTTCCACCCCTGCTTTTTTACTCAAAACTTTATTTTTGGCGTTAGATCAGGGCGGGTTTATCTATTCCTAAAGGTAGAGAAGATATTGTTTAAACAACCCGTCTCTAGATACAAGTAAGGTGCGTACTGCCAGCCATGTCAAGGTGGCTGCTGTCTGTTGAATCTTTAAGTTAGACACCAAGCGAACTCAAATCAGGGAAAATTATTAAAATTAAAACTTTATATTTCTAGAATGACTTTAAGAGTAATTGCTATCTAGGTACACTCCAGCTATGGCTTGCAATGCCAGTTCCCAAAAGCATCCCAGAGATAGCGATCGCACTGGCGAAGCACAATAAAATCAGAAACGCAAACCGAGTACATCAACGAACATCTGAACCAAGATATTAAGCTTGCAGATTTAGCTCAATTGCTGGGCATGAGTCAATTTCATTTCAGCCATCTGTGGAAGCAGTCGATCGGCACATCTCCCTAACAATATTCGATCGCGCAACGGGTAAAACGGGCAAAGCAATTGTTTAAAGAAAAAGAGCGATCGATTAAGGAAGCGCGATCGCGGCTATTTGACATAAATAGTTTGAGCGGTAGAGAGAATTTCAAAGGCGGCGAATCCAGTTGGAACTGCGATCGATCGCCCGTTTACTGATTAGATCGACTCGTCTAAGTAGTAAGACACAATTAATTACACAAAAGTTTTGCTACAAGCCTTGTTTAGTAAAAAATTAGCAAAAAATCAGTGTGTAATTAATTCTGTCCAATTACTTACTTAGCAGTGCTTCGAGTTCTTCCTGCATTTGGGCGCGATCGAGTAGACCCCAGTTGGCTGTGGGGGCAAAAGCAACTAGGATATCGATGTCGCTGTCTGCATGAAAGTCGTCACGAATGATCGAACCAAAGAGGGAGAGTTCGATGATTTGCCACTGTTGGCAGAATTTGTTGATTTGGTCAATTGGCAGGGCGAGATCGGTTTTCATTCAGCCTCCTTACTTATTGACCACATACTTTGCTTGAGAATCTTCATCAAGCAGCATTCATAGACTCAAGTTAGACTCCTGATGAGCTATCTCTTTACTCCTGTGCGTTGTTGTTGTTTTGCGGTAAGAAATCGCACGATCGTTACTCGGATGGTGGAGGTACGATCTCGATACCGTACTTGGGAGCAGCGGTAAGAATTTTGTCCAAATCTTCAGGAGTCAAGGATGCTCCAAGGGTAATCTGACCATTTACTGCCTTTCCAGCTTCGGCAATAAATTTCTCAAAACCAGCAGGAGTGACCCAAACCATCATCTTAGCGGGTGTAGCGGTCGTATTCGTGAATCGGTGAAGCTGACCTTTCGGTGAATGAAGGAATGTTCCAGCCGTCGCCACCAAAGTACGATCGTCAAGCTGAAATTCAATCTCTCCGTCTTGAACATAAAATGATTCATCTTCTCGGTGGTGCCGATGGGTCGGGGAACCGCCTTGAGGTGCAACAATTACTTCACAAAGCGCATAGGCTTGACCTGTCTCTTCACCAATTGCTTTGAAGGTATAGAGGTCTTGACCAAGGTAGTAAGAACGACCTTGACCAGGTTCAACAAAAAGTCCGTTTAGATGAATTGTCATTTGTTAATTGTTAATTGGTAATTGGTAAAGCAAAGTGTTAGCTGGCTGGCGATGCCTTTTCCTGGAACATTCTTCACGAAGTTAGAATCTTCTCAATACGCCGATCGGGGATAAGCCACATTATTGCAACTAAAACATATAGCATGAAGGCAAACCACGAGTTCACAAAGGAAAGCAGGATTGCTGCGGCATAAATCACCACTGATACTTTACCTTTAAAGTCTCGCCCAAGTGCAATTGCCAGAGTGGAATCTTTACCGTGGTGAGAAATAAGGACACGAGTAAGAATGAAGTAAGCGATCGCAGCCAACAACAGCACAGTGCCATAAAGCGCAACTGGCCAGGCCGCGAAGTGGTTCTCGCCTGTCCAGGCAGTGACAAAGGGAATGAGTGACAACCAGAACAGCAGATGCAGATTAGCCCACAACACATTACCATTGACCTGCCGAGCCGCCTGTAACAAGTGATGGTGGTTGTTCCAGTAGATACCAAGATAAATAAAACTGAGTACATAGCTCAGAAATACTGGAACTAGCGGACGCAGCGCAGCTAAATCAGCTTCATGGGGCACTTTCAATTCCAGCACCATAATGGTGATGAGAATGGCGATTACACCATCGCTGAATGCTTCTAACCTCCCTTTACCCATATTTGTAAATGCTCCTTTTTTGCTTACTTCAAAGTAAGTTGCTATCGAACATATCATTTCTCAATCAAAGTATAGCAAGACTCAGGCAAAGCAACCGGGTTTATGTGAAAAATATAAGAGTCTCAACGAGATATCTGCGAAGAAACTTCGCGATTTGGTCAATTGGTAGGGCGAGCGCAGTTTTCATTCAGCCTCCTTACTTTGAATTAAAGAGGAATGAGTTTATTCTCATCGCTGAATTCAACTAATATGTATTCACGGGCGCTTTCGGGAACAGTATTATCAGACACGATAATTTGCAAACGATTTTGATACTCATGACTAATTCGGATGATGTAGCTGTAAACAGCTTCAATACGTTCGCGATCTAGCCCTTCATAGCCAATATTGCCGGATAAACCATCAATTAGCAGGATATTTGGAAGCTTTAAGTCAAAATGGATACAAGTTAATTGATGTGCAAGCGCATGAGCAACATTGACCATCACTTTAAGACCCTGAGACTCCAATTCATCAAAACGTCTGCCCTCAAAACGTGGTAGGTATGTTTTTCGGTCAATGATTGATGGTCCCGGATCTGAAAAAGAAGGTACTCGGATTTCTTGAAGAATTGCTTGATAAGTTCTGTCTAGAAAACATATGTAATTGTCAAATTCTGAAACTCGGCTATTAGCTAGATCAATCGCCGTATCTAACTCTTCAAGATGGGATTCCAGTTGTTGAATAGTATTGATAGCCTGATCGTGCCGATTATACAATCCGAGATATTCTTCTAGACGCTGCTTCTGCTCCTGTAATTGGGTGCGATGCTGCTCCACTTGTGCGATTTGCTCTGCTTGCTCAGAAACATAGCGACGAGTCCGATGATTGATCTCGGAAGATAAGGTTTGGCGTTGTGCATCTAGTCGGGTGATTTCCTGTTCAATATCGGTAGTTGCAGTGCGATGTGCATTCACTAGCTCAAAGGTTTCAGTGATTTGTTGTTCTAATCTGTCTTGTTCCTTAATCAAATCATCTTGGGTAATTTGAGGTTCTGGTTGTTGCAGGCAAAGATAACAAATTTCTGGTTGGGTTCGGGATTGTTGAATAGAAGAGCCACAGCGCGGGCAGGAAAGGAAATCGAAATCTAACAAATAGTTTCCTGCTACAATGGATTTGGTAAGTCTGGCACTTTGGGTTTGTAGTTGGGCAATGAGACTCTGTTTCTGTGCAAAGCTATATTGCTCATACTGAAGCTTCTGGTGAAGTTCATCCAATTGCTGCTGCACTTCTAAGAGGTTCTCTCGCAACTCATCCGTATTTGTATAGCCTCGAATTTCCTGCCCTAGAGTTTCTGAATCCAAATATGCTGTTTCTAGTTCTCTACTTACATTGTTAAGGTTCTGGACAATGGCTGCCCGATTCTCAAACGGCGTTCCAGTAAGAAATTCATCAATTGTTTTAGTGTAATTATGTAACCGCCGAATTTCACTTACTGTTTCACTGCGTTTCATCTGTAGCTGAGCTATTTCGACATCATACTTGCCATAAATAACTTCAAAGACATACTTGCGTTTGTTGTTTTTTGAAAAATTGGTATGTCCAAAAACGCTACTGTCAATTTCATCTTGGCGAAGATGGCAATACATCATGTAATCATTGATAGATAAAGGTGATGTATCGCTGTCATCTTGAGTCGGGGCTGTAGGAACTTTCAAAGTTGGCAAGTTGAGTTTTTCTAGCAACCACGTTCCATAGGTTTCTTCATCAGATTTACCAAGCAAAGCTGGTAAACGTTTTGTCTCATTTTCACCAGCGATAGAAATCAGTGCATCACGGGTCGTAACGAAAGGTCTGATAATCTCATACGCATTGTCGCCAATGATAATCTCTCCAGCAAGATTAGTGATGTTCTCTCGTGCTTCCCTTGAAAAATCTTTGAGAATAGAACCCAACAACCCGCGAAAGCACTTGATCAAGGTTGTTTTGCCAGTTGTGATCGAACCAGTGATGATTTTCAGTCCTGGTGTTAGGGAAAATTCACGACCAGTGCCTACCAAGTCGATTTTATTGATGTGAATTCTCATAACTTTTGCCCCCAAGAAGCACCAGTAACTTCAGGAAAATGCTTGTAAATAAAATTCTTGAGATTACTACCAGAAAGGTCGAAATTATTTTTTAGAAGTTTGATACGTGCGCTAGTTTCTTGCCAAGAATCTTCCTTGGTAAGTTTTTTGGCAAGTTCTGAACCTAATGTTGTAGTACGATAGTCAATCCCTTGATTGTGGGAAGCAGTTTCAACTAACCCTTTACCAATGAGCTTGCCAAGTATGGCATAATATGACGGGTCCCAAGGACCGTATCGATAGCGAATCATGCGCCCCTCAATATTGTGTTGCTCTTCAGAGGCTACTTCCATAACTTGGCTTGATGTACGAATCGCTAGAGCGCGTTGCATGAAGCCTGGATAGCGTAGCAGAAAATCAAGCTTAGCTAATTTTGTTCTGCCTTCCAGAGATTTGGTTCGTGTAGTGAAAGCATTAATAAGCAACAGGATACGTGCTTCACTTTCTATAGAAGGTTGAAATAGTTCCTTACGCAATTTTAACCCCCCAATCAATGCGACACTCATCAGAAAGTCCACAGACTGCACCAAGTAACAGATAAGGATCTTGTTTGTATAGTCGATTGGGATCAACAGAACTTACTGTTTGAGTTATTTCCTTCCGAAGTTCTAGCCAGATGGTCTTAGCTGGCTTATCTGAGTCCTCAAACCTTTCAACAACCGAATTGGCAAGCGTTTCGAGCCGAAGTTGCGCATCGACAATTTTTTCTTCTTCCATAAAGAAGCCTGATGATAAAATTTCGGCTTCACGGATAGAGGCATTTGCTCGTAGCTCTTTGGCATTTTTAATTATACGTTCAGTCGCTCCCCCTGCTATGAGTTTCTTTTCTAGCTTCGTTGGAGTAGGTGCATTGAGATCAGTAATTCGCAGCAGCAAGGGATAATCGCCACTTGTGAGGGAGCCGAGGATATCAGTGATATTGCTGGCAGTAAGGCGTTTTGCATCGATTCTGGATCTGTTCCCATCTTCAATCTCCTCTACCTTCGCGATGTAATGATACAAAAGATTCTCCAATCGATCGCATGACATTGCTCGAAGAATTTCATCAGTAAGTTTTTCCTCTAAAGATTCGATTTCACAGATTGTGGTGCTTGCTGAGACTTGCCCCATTAGGTGAATATTATGTGATGTAATATGTGTTCTAGGAGGCTGATTGGGATGAACAGTGACAGCTTTTAGAAAAACTCTGCATTTAGAATCTTCAATCTCAAGTTTTTGAGATACTTTCTGTATAATTTCGTCTGAAATATCCGTCTTGCCTGGAGCTAAGGCATTAAGCTCATCTCTTGAAGATATCGCTCCTTCGATAAAGAGACTGTATTTAGCTTCTAAATGGGATGTTTCATGAAAAGCTCGATATAAACTTTTTAACCCATCTATAGCATCAGTCAATTTCCATGAACCTCGTTCTGCATTCCGAGTTTTAACTTGGATGAAATGCCAATAATCATCGTATTCAATGACAATATCTTCAAAGTGCTCCATGATGATGGAGCGGATCTTCTCCTTACGCGCACATGCCAGACAAAAAGGCAAAGCAAGTTGAGCCTGATAGCGAAACCGTTTCAACGTATCTGTGCCTGTATCATCGGGCGGTGTCAGATGGAGAGGATTTTTCATCGCGTACTGCTCTGGAAGCGTTGGGTAAGGCTAGATATCTAATTATCGTCGGTATTCGCATAATAAGCTTAAATCACCATCAGCGCTACACTAAGTTAGGTAAATATTTTTATATACTCATGACTATTTTTACTCTGCGATCGATCAAAAAAGACTTCGGCATCAAGGAACTCTTGACAGATGCCAGCTTCAGCCTCGATGAAGGCGATAAAGTCGGACTCATCGGCACTAACGGTTCCGGGAAATCAACCCTGCTGAAAATGATTGCGGGTATGGAGTCGATCGACTCTGGCGATCGCTGGGTCAATCCAGGGTCTACAATTGTCTATCTCCCGCAACAGCCCGATTTAGACGAAAAGCATACGGTTTTAGAGCAAGTATTTGCCGACAGCGGCGAACAAATGGCTTTAGTGCGCGAATACGAGGAAATTTCCGATCAATTGTCCCACGGCAAAGGCGATACAGACAAGTTGATGGCGCGTCTGTCGGCAGTGTCGGAACGCATCGATGAGGTGGATGCGTGGGATTTGGAAACCAAGGCGAAATTGATTTTGACCAAGTTGGGGATTGAGGATTTTGATGCAAAAATTGCCGATTTGTCCGGCGGCTACCGCAAGCGAATTGCCTTAGCAACGGCTTTGTTGTCCGAGCCCGATGTGTTGCTGATGGATGAACCCACAAACCACTTGGATGCGCTGTCTGTGGAGTGGTTGCAGAACTATTTGAACGGCTATCGCGGTGCACTGCTGCTGATTACGCACGATCGCTATTTTCTCGATCGCGTTACCAATCGCATCCTGGAGATCGATCGCGGCGACCTTTACAATTATGCTGGAAATTACGCTTATTACTTGGAGAAAAAAGCCCTAGCTGAAGAATCCGCAGCCAGCACTCAGCGCAAATTTTCGGGAGTATTGCGGCGCGAGTTAGAATGGCTCAAAAAAGGGCCGAAGGCTCGCAGTACCAAGCAAAAAGCCCGGATCGATCGCATTAAAGATATGCGAGCAGAGGAATTCAAAACAGCCAACGGTAAAGTCGAAATTGCCACAGCGGGCCGCCGGATTGGTAAGAAGGTGATTGAGTTACTGAATATCAGTAAAGCTTACGACGATCGCACTTTAATTAAAGATTTTACCTACAATTTCACTCCCGAAGACCGGATTGGAATTATTGGCTGCAACGGTGCGGGAAAATCGACGCTGATGGATATCATCACCGGACGCATTCAGCCGGATTCGGGTACTGTCGAAATTGGGACAACCATTCATATCGGTTATTTTGACCAGCATTCAGAGGATTTGACGCCGAATGAAGACCAGCGAGTTATTGAATACTTGAAAAGTGTGGCGGAGTTGGTGCAAACGGCGGACGGGGAAATCATTACCGCTTCTCAAATGTTGGAAAAGTTTCTGTTTCCGCCGAACCAACAGTATGCGCCGATTAACAAACTTTCGGGCGGGGAAAAGCGCCGATTATTTCTGTTGAAAGTGCTGATGAGCGCACCCAACGTGCTGATTTTGGACGAACCGACAAACGACTTGGACGTGCAAACTCTGGCGGTTTTGGAGGATTATCTCGAAGATTTTAACGGCTGCGTGATTGTGGTGTCGCACGATCGCTATTTTCTCGATCGCACAATTGACATGGTTTTCGCCTTGGAACCGGGCGGCAATTTGCGCTTGTATCCCGGCAATTACTCGGTGTATTTGGACTATAAAAAAGCCGAAGAAGCCAAGGAAGTGCAAGAACAAAAAGAAAAAGAAAAACTTGCACGCACCGCAGCATCTAACAACTCAAAACCCAAAGCTGTTACTTCAAAATCTACCAAAGTTTCGTTTAATGATAAGCGGGAATACGAGCAGTTAGAGACTAAAATTCCGCAGTTGGAAGCTGAGAAAGCAGAGATTGAGAAGATTTTGTCTAACAATGCTCCGAGCGGGTTTGCTGAGGTGAAGAAATTATCCGATCGTTTGGCGAAATTGACTCAAGAGATCGATCGGGCGACTGAGCGCTGGTTGGAATTGGCGGAACTGGTGGGTTAATTTTAGTTGTCCGAGTGTTGTGCTTAGCTCCTGTTAACAATGACAGGAGCTAGAGGAATTATAAGTGAAAAAAGCCCATGCTGAAACGAATATATATTAACAATTTTCGCTGTTTGGTAAACTTTGAACTGCATTTTGATGCAATTAATCTATTTCTCGGTGCTAACGGCTCGGGTAAATCAACAGTTTTTGAGGTGTTGCAGAAAATCCAAGCATTGGTTAGCGGCGACAGTAAGGTAGAAGGAATTTTCAAACCAGCGGACTGCACCCGCTGGCAAACCTCACAAATTCAGCGTTTCGAGCTAGAAATTCTCGGTAATGGCGGCTGCTACACATATCAATTACAAATCGATGACTATAGAGATAAATGTCGTGTTAGGTACGAGAGTCTGCTCTTTGATAACCAGCCTTTACTACAATTTGAATTCGGCGAAGTTCAACTCTATCGAGATGATTATTCACCGGGCCCGAAATACCAGTTTGACTGGTCGCAATCTATTCTGCCTTCATTAATGCCAAGAAACGACAACACGAAGTTAACTTGGTTTAGAGAACGGATGGCGCGATTTATCATCGTGCAAGTTGTTCCCAGCTTGATGGTCGATGAAAGCAGCCAAGAACAAATGCGTTTGACTCCTAAAATGGAAAATTTTGTTTCTTGGTATCGCTACTTATCTGAAGATCAAGGTAAAGTTGCGGAAATTGGCATAATTTTAAGAGAGGTTTTGGATGGATTCACAAATTTTAAGTTTGAGCGAGTCAGCGAAGATAATTTAGTGTTAAAACTGCGGTTTTCAGGAGAAACCGATAACAGCAAGCCAATTGAATATCGTCTCAGAGAATTGTCGGATGGACAAAAAACATTGGTGGCTTTATACGCGCTGATTTACGGCTGCAAATCTGAAGATTATACCTTGTGGATTGATGAACCGGAAAATTTTTTAGCATTGCCAGAAATTCAACCCTGGCTGATTGAGATTTATGACCTTTGTAGCGAAGGGAAACTTCAAGCATTACTAATTTCTCACCATCCTGAATTAATTAACTACCTTTTGGCTTCACCGATTGGCTATTGGTTTGAGCGTCAAAGCAATGCTGCTGTTCGAGTCAAACGAATTAGCAGTGAAGTAGCTGAAAATTCTGGATTGCCAGTTTCTGAACTAATTGCACGGGGATGGTTGAATGAGTCAGCGTAAAGTTCAGATTGTCATTCTCTGCGAGGACAGACAGCAGGAGGTTTTTGCGCGTTATTTTCTAAAAAAACGAGGTTTTACAGGTCTATTTCGGGCTAAAATTTGTCCGAAAGGTAGCCAATCAGGAGAACAATATGTACGCAGTCAGTATCCGGTGGAAGTGAAAGCTTATCGACAGAAGAAAAACCGGGTGTCGATTGGATTAGTCGTGTTAATTGATGCAGATACGGGTACGCTGGAAGCAAGACTCAATCAGTTAGCTAGTGTCCTTGATGAAAATGATCTGGAAAATAGGCGATCGAATGAAGCGATCGCGATTTTTGTTGCTAAGCGCAATATTGAGACTTGGATACACTATTTGCAGGGAGAAACCGTGAATGAGGAGACTGTTTATGCAAAATTTGAGAATAATGAGGCTGTTTGCAAAACCGCTGTTGAGGATTTAGCCGATCAATGTTATTCTCAGAGCTTACCAGAAGATGCGCCACGATCGCTTCAGGCAGCTTGTGAGGAATTACAGCGGTTGTTACCACTTGTGGATCCATGAGTTATGAAAAAATTTGGAATTTGTGATTATTTTTAACCAAACAGACCAACAAATTTAAAACTGGTAAAAGTCTGAAATTCTTTTCAACGCTGCAATGCAAGCGGACACAGCGGCAAAAACCCGCTTTTTTTGTGAGATCCTCAAGTAAAGCTTTGTGTCAAAAACTGTGAATGCCCGGAGGATGGGGTTGACAAAAGCAGTAGAACGTGCATTAAAAGTCAGGGTAAGCGAGTAAGACTGGCAGCAGAAAGCAGGGGCGAAAAAAGCCCAAAAGTAAGTACAACAAAAGTCGATCGGGCAAAGTAAGTTGGCTGAACACTAAAAATATGGTGATGGGTGAGATACAATTGACCTGTTCTTAACCAAGAATTGGTTAACATCACAAGTATCCTGTAGAAGTCTGATAGTTGAGAATCTCAGGGTTGTCGAGGAGCGGGAGCAAACAGAAAACTATGCCTCAAAAAGTAATCGCCGAACAGATGTCTTTGGAATCAGCGTCAGAGCCGATCGCCGTGGTGGCGACAGTGGAAACAGTGCCAGCCGAAGCAGTGGCAGTAGAGTCCTACGCCGATCGGTTGATGGATGAACTGTTTGAAGGAGTCGATCGAGCATTCGACGGTAGCGGCGGACTGGCAGCCGAACCCGTGCAGCCAGAATTCGTGGCGCTCAAGTCGATCTCGGTACCTCAAATAGTTTTGTCGCAGTTGGCGCCCGCGCCGCAGCGAGGCGAAAAAGACGTAGAAGCGATCGCCCGCCAAGTCGCCCTAGAAACAACCAAAAAACAGCAGTCCAAACAATCATTCGACAGAATGCTGCTCGGAGCAGCATTTGGGTCGCTGCTGCTAGTCATGGGGTTGTGGCTCGCAAGCAGGTCGGGACTGGTGCGCTTGCCCGCCGCCCCCGCACCAGAGAAGCCGACAGCAAGTGGCAAAACAGCACCAGACACCCCGTTTGTCGAATATGTGCAGCGCTCCCTAGAAGCGATCGAACAAAAAAAAGCACCCCAAGCTAACCCCCAACTTGCAGGAGTTCCCGGAGCCCCCATCCCGGGGACGCTGCCGAGCATTCCAATTTCCGGCGCGCCGCCGGCAACCGCAGGTCTTTCGACAGCAGTCAACCGCATTGCTAATGCCCTCGAACAAGCTGCCTCGCAGCCAGGAGCACCAGCACCCCAAGTCGTAGTCATCCCTCCCCCCGCTCAGGTGACGGTGGCTCCGGCTCCTCCGACTCAGGTGACAGTGGCTCTTCCAGCCGTCGCAGGTTCCCCCTCGCCGGCAGATCCCGTCTCAGGTAGGGCGATCGCCGCGGCCGGGAATCGAAGTCCCGTCGCCGCTTCCCCTGCCACGTCGGAGTCTCCCCAGCCGAAGATTTTGGCTCGCGAAACCGAACCGGCACCAGCGCTCCCAGCTCAGCAATCCGCGCCCGCGCCCGAGCAATCCGCACCGGCCGTCAGCAGCGCCCCGACTTCCGCGCACACGTTGGTAGGGATTTTGGAGTTGGGCGATCGATCGGCTGCTTTGTTTGAAGTAGACGGCGTAGCCCGCAGAATTTATGTCGGCGAAAGCATCGGCGCTAGCGGTTGGACGCTGGCAGAAATCAAAAATCAAGAAGCAGTGATTCGCAAGGGAGGAGATGTGCGATCGGTTTTTGTCGGGCAGAAATTTTAATTAGTCAGTTGTTAGTTGTTAGTTGTCAGTTGTTAGTTGTTAGTTGTCAGTTGTTAGTTGTTAGTAGCTAATAAATTAATCACTGGGGAATCTCAAATGCGAAAAACTAACAACAAATAACAAATAACAAATAACAAATAACAAATAACATAGGAATAATAACAAATGGGCTTATTTGACGATTTCAGCCGCTTTCTAGAAACCAGATTAGAAGAATTTTTGCGTAGCAATCCCCATCTGGAATTGCAGGCAATAGAAGAACAACTGAAGGAACAAGAAGAAGACACTCTGCGGCTGATTCTCGATATCCAAAAACAAGAGAAACAACTGCAAGCCGAAATTCTCTCCGCCGCTCAAGAAATTCAGCGCTGGAACGATCGAATCAACAAAGCTAAAGCTGCTCAAAGGCTCGATTTAGCTCAAGCCGCCCAAGAGCGGCAAGCAGCTTTGCTGCGTCAGGGAAATCAGCGCTGGGGTCAAATGCAAGGCTGCAAAGAACGGATTGAAAAAGCAAAAGAACTGTACCGCCAAATTCAAGTACGGCGAAAAGAAGTCCGAGCAAAAGCGGCAGAAGCTGCAACTCGAACTACCACTAAAACAGAGCAGAATTGGGATACAAAGGGTTGGAATCAGAGCTCAACTTATAGAAGTTTTACGGCTGCAGACCCTTTAGAAGAAAAGTTTCAACGCTGGGAAGCAGACGAAGAACTCGATCAAATGAAGCGGAATATAGGCCGATAGTTACCGGGAATTTGGGTAAAAGCCCCCTCCTTTTAGGACTGCTTTAATTAATCCCGCTTGATGATGGAAGTCCCTTAATATAGTCGTCAATCAACTCAGAAACAGGAACTCCCTTTTCGTCAGCCATTTTGGTAATCTTCTCTTTCAATTGTTTGGTTGTTCTAACATTTATTCTCTCAGTTTTCATGGCACGTTATCCCATTGGGATATATAATATAGCCTTTCTCAGAAAGATGAGGTACCATCCGGGCTATGGCTATGGCTATGGCTATGGCTATGGCTATGGCTATGGCTATGGCTATCCTCACTTTTTTGAGAACTGCTATAGTAGTATTCCACAGATAGAATAACCGCCCATCCACATGAGATACCAAGCTCAAACGACTGGTCGGGAAATAATAATAGCTAGTGGATGGCGAACACCACGAAAAACATAGCTTAACTAACTAACTAACGTAAGCTCAAATCAGAAAAGTAAGTTCTGGGAATTTAAACGATCGTACCGCAGGGCCTCCGGAAAAATGAGAAGGAATTCTCAAACGCTTGGGGAGACAAAACCCTCTGGGACTAACTAAATTAGGCTCAATATTTAATTAATCGAACGGATATTTGGTTGAAGAACTGCCGTTCCGATAGATAGTTTGGCGTTGCTGATTCACGGTATGAATAAACTTTTCTCGGAACTTACAAAACTCACCCGACTTAGCCCATAGCAATTGCGAAATCTTGAATTCATACCTATATTCAGCAACGCCAAACGCCATATTTTGGAATAATATCCGTGACTGTAGTTTAGACTAACCAAAGATGAGAACGGTGGCAAAAGAAGAACTAGAGCCACCGCGCTAGGAGAGAATGAGG
>NZ_JAUBRH010000022.1:0-65386 GCF_036701775.1 Microcoleus sp. N9_A2
TTTTTGAGCAACAGCTTGCCTGAGATTCAAAGGTGGCTACTTCTAGCTGTGCTCATTTTTTAGTCTAAACTACAGTCATACAACTTGGCTCGGTTGGATGGAAAATCCGCTTTGGATTGGAATACTAAGCAAGTCAAATTTAACAAGATAGGCGTTACTGCCAGTTCTCTGATTTGCTGATTTTTTTGCAGTGTCAGCTTCTCTACAAATTGAGATGCTAAAGCTTTCCCTGCCTCCAGATTCTGGGAAAAAGCCACAAACCAATTGAGCGCAAAGGCAGCGATTTGCTTATCATTAAAATCGGCTACCTCAACACAGGTAAAAGCTTCGTCGTGAAATCGGTACTTAGCAGCGGCAATTCTACAGGTAATAATAAACTGATTGTTGTAATACTTTCCGGCAAAATGACGAATCTGTCTGACGACTGCATCGCTATCTGATTCTGGCACTTCATCTAAGCCGTCCAATAAAATCAAACCTCTGCCTTGACTGAGTGCGAATTCAGTTTGCGATCGCCCTTCTACTCCGCAACTGGCAAATTCGTCGCTGATATATTCTAATAAATCAAAATTAGCGATTTCAGCAAAGGTTTTGAGAGGGATAAAAATCGGTATTTTGTTTGCTTCAAATTTTGCCCGATCGCACTGAATGGCAATGTGTTTCAAAAAAGTAGTTTTACCGGAGCCCGGTTTGCCGAGTACCATCAGTTTAGAGTGAGATTTCACCGCATCCAATCCTGGTACTCGTTTCTGGCGTACTTTACCCAATCCCAAGCGATTAAAATTATCCGCATCTGGGTTGAAGTCTCTCAATAAATCGCGAATTTCTCCCGGCTGCCAACTGGTAATTTCCTCCAAAATGTTGACTTCAACGTAGAGGTTGCTGACATCAACGGGCTGTGCAATATCCAACAGTTGCATTTTGCTGTAAAGCTGTTGGATTTTGCTGTGGCATTTTTGCCGTATCTCTTCCACTACCGAATCAATAGGCTGTTGGCAAAAATCTCTAACCCCCCCAACCCCCCCTTGGTAAGGGGAGGCTAAAGGAGGACGATCGACAATTTCTTCCCAATCCAACTGCAAAACCGTGCAGAAAGCCCTAAAAGCATGGGCTTTAATTGGTTCTCTTCCTGCTAAAAAACGCCTCCAAGTTGGCAGCGATAGGCCATCAGCATAGGGCCCGGCCTCTGTCCAAGCGCGATCGGGTTCTAATATTTGACTAGCTTCTACTAGCCATCTGGGGTCTTCTATCGTCGATCCCCTTTCTCTTCTAGCTTGCCTAATTTTTACTAATCCCTCGTCAGAGGCTTTGAGGGTCGTCATTATATAATTTACTTTTGTATTTGTCAATGTCAATTTTAGATCAGTTTAGCGATCGCAAACTGAGTTTGTCAATACCCGAGCAACCAAGAGAAAATGATAAGGACAACAACTGCACGGCATAGGAGACAAGTCAGGCATAAATCATGCAAAATTAATCCTTCAGAATGCAACTCTCTTGTGTCTCTAAAAATCACCTATTAAATGATGAGAAAGGATAGCAACATGAGAAATAATATTAATGAAATTCCGTCCCGTGGAATTGGCATAAAACTTATTAGCAAAATTGCCGACAAGCTAAGCTATACACGCACTTCTGACAATCGCAACTGTCTGTTAATTGTGAAAAACTTTCAGCCCGACATAATACCACCCCAGCAGACGAATCTATCTGGTTATTTGCAGGGGATAGTTAATTTTTTAAACAGCTTGAATTTTGGATTTAAAAAAGGACACAATCGCCACTTTTATCGAAGTTACAATCAGCCAACTAAAACAATTCACCTTCAACTAAACACTGACCTCAATAGTGTTGCACAAGTTTTATGGTGGGTCGAGCAGTTAGAGGATCTACCCATTCCCGAAGCAGTTTTGCAGCAGTGCAAACTTGCTACGATAGAAGGATTTACAAATGCTGTTCGCCACGCACACAAAAATCTGCCATTTCAAACTCCGATAGACCTTGAAATCACCGTATTTAACGAACGCCTAGAAGTCAAAATTTGGGATATGGGAGAGCCTTTTGACCTCCAAGCTAAGTTGCTTGAAGAATTGCCTGTTATTTGGAGCGAGCTGGGATTTATGCTTGACTAAATCTGTAATTTTCAACCTTTAACTAATAAGAAAAATATTTCTTTTGTGATGACTACTAATACTGCTCCCAAAATTCTAGTTGTGGATGATGATCCACCCATTCGCAATCTAGTTCATCGTTTTTTAAATCAGAAATATCAAGTAGATTCGGCAGCAGATGGCGAAATGGCTTTAACATTGTTTGAGAAATTCCAGCCACTGCTAGTAGTTCTCGATTGGAATTTACCGGATACTACAGGCTATCACCTCTGCCAGGAAATGCAGCGCCGTACTAATGTTTTTGTGATAATGCTCAGCAGCCGCACAGACGAAGCTGATAAAATTAAAGTCCTGTCCGCTGGTGCTGATGACTATATCTGCAAACCATTTGGTCTGGCGGAGTTAGCAATTCGTATAGAAGTGGTGTTGAGACGGATGAGGTGTGTTACTCCATCACGTATTGTATTCGATCGATTCGCGATCGATTCAGCGCGTCGAGAAGCAACACTCAACGACAAAATTATCAAGTTAACAACCTTGGAATTTAATATTTTGTATTTTTTGGCAAGTCATCCCGGTAAATCTTGGAGTCGCCAACAGCTAATCGAAAAAATCTGGGGTTGGAACTGCAACAGCACAGAAGAAGAGAAAGTTGTTAGCGTACATATCGGTCAGATTCGCAAAAAAATGATTCAAGTTGATGCTACAGGATCGCAGTTGATTAAAACGGTTCGGGGTTTCGGTTACAGGTTCGAGCCGCCCGTTAGCGAAGCCCTCGAAGAGGATCGCACTAAAATGGCTATTTACTAAGCTCATCGGCATTAACCACTTTATTTGGTAAAAAACCGATTTTCCCAACAGCCGTGGGGCAGCCAGATGCCTCCTAGGGAACGGACGCGATCGGGTACCATGCAGTATACCCAAGCCGTGCCTAGAGGTTTGAGGTGTTGATCGAAGATTTCGATTTCCTGCCGCTGATATTCGTTTTGTGTCGGTTCCCGCAGCGGATGATAGTCTTCCAATCGGTCTAAATCGTCCAAAATAGCCGAGTTTGCGAAACAGAGGAGAAAACCGCAGACTGTGCCATCTCCGGCCACCATGGCAGGATAGCCGATCGGCAGGGCAAAAAGTTGACCGCGGGCGATCGCGGGGCAAGCATCCACAACTTTTCCCTCGCAGTAGCGGAGGTAGTTGCACTCCCCCGGTTTGAGAGTGCCGTAGACAAAGACTTTCATCGGGTAGGGCCTAACCGCTAGTTTTTGCTAACATAGATGGCTAAGCTAATAGTTTAAGTCTCGCGGGCGATCGCGACGGCAATCTTGATAAATTTCGTTGTTTACCCTCTCTTATAATTCATGACTCTAACAGTTAGTTTTATTGCTTTTGGACTTCAGCCCTTGTACGTGAGCTCTTTTTTGCCAGACCTGCCCCTCGACAGCTTGTTTTCGACTCAAGGGATTATGGTGATGCTGCTGGCGGCCTATGCGGGGGCGATGTGGATGTTTCTCACCAGTGCTCCCAAAGTACACACGGTGATGGTATCGGATCTCGGACAAGCCAGAGAGTTTTATGAAGGTATGCTAAACCTCCCCGTCGCAGAAGTGCCGCTGCACTACTACTACAATTACGAGCAAACCTTGGGGACAACGGGTATCGACCCCCTGTATTTGTCGCCGAATGTCGGCAGGGGAACGAGCTCTCAAACGATGGGGAGTCCCGACGGTTTGTGGTATCAGTTGATGAAAAATACTCAACTGCACATTATTAGCGGGGCCAGTGTAGGGGAAAAAAATCGCGAACGTCATGTTTGTTTCGATCGCGATTGTTTGGATCAGCTATTGATGAGGGTACAAACTCGCGGCATTAGTTATAAGATTCGCCGGGAAAAGCCGCTGAATTTTTTGGTCAAGGATTATGACGGGCGCGTGATTGAAATGGCTGAGGTTAGTAATTAAGTAGGTCGTTCTAATTAAAAGTAAAACGATCTCGCGCGCTACCCCCGGCTTCTTTTGTTGGGTAATATCATTCCGGCACACCCGGAATGATATTAGTCGCGAACACGGCTCATCTCCAGAGAGATAGTCGCTCAATCAAAAAATGATAAGAATAGTTGAGATTTGTGAGAGCTCACTATATTTTGATTAAACTACCTTGATTGGTTTCGGGAGCTTTTTTTATATTCCCAGAATAATCAGTAACAGTCTTGTTAACTAAAGCCTGGAGATAAGTAGAAATGACAGAATTTGAAGCCATTGTGGAAAGTTTGTGGGAGCTGGATGATGATGTATTGGAAGCTCAGCTAGGCGCTCGTGCTCAAGCTATAGGAGATGATGTTGCTGGAGGTGTCGCAACAAGAGGGGTAGACCTAACTTCCTGGGAATCTATTGATGTGAACGTTGCGGCTAGAGCATCCATCGATCCAAGATTTTTAGATGCTGGTAGGCAGCTTTTCGATCGGGTCAACCCCTTAGTTTATCAACTTATGTGCAAACCCATCGGAGACGATGCAGAGACTCAGAAGATTTTAGATGAAACCATAAATCAGAACTATACCAAAGCGGCTGGGATGTTGGCTCCTGTTTTAGTCAGTGGAGTTGGGTTAGCTCCTGCTGTTGCTACTCTCCTGGCTACTCTAATTATCAAAAAGATTTCCAAGTACCTGGCTACTGGCATTTGCGAGACTTGGGACAAAAGTTTAGTAAAACCCGCAAGCTGAGCTTTATACAAAGATTAGTAATAAAAACTTTGTGAGGAGGCGATAGTGCTAGTATCGCTAAAGGCTGTTTTCAGCTCATGGATAACCTTACTGTTTTAGCGAGCGATGCCGATGACGACTGCTAGATTGCGATCGAAGTTCGTTATGTTACTATCCCACTGCATTTAGTAAATCATATCGTTTCCGGTAGCATCGGAATTATTAGCCAAAATTAGGACACGGCACTGCCGTGTCCCTACAATATTATTTTCGGTAGGGACACGGCAATGCCGTGTCCTCTATATCATGTATGAGTGCAACCGGAATTGATATCATTGAGCTAATTACCCATTGGCTGAAAATATGAATGCTTACCGATCGGCTGTTCGCGGACATAGTTTCTTATCATCTTTACTTACATTAGAGTTGGTTCTGATGTAATCTCCTGACCAGCTACAAGCTAACTCAAGTAAGTTATTCAAATTGAAATCCCAAAAGACAATGGTATTGTTATCACCAGTCGCAGCCAGTAAATTCCCGTCAGGACTGAAGCGCACCACGTACTGAAATGAATTGCCAATTTTGTCAGCGTGTCCTTTTAATGTTGCAATTTCGCTACCTGTGTCAATATTCCAAAGCTTGACAGTACGATGGCTACTTGCTGAGGCTAGTATTCTAATTTTTGGATCGGGATGAAAACTTAAACTGATAACGTAATTACTATGTCCTCTTAGAGTTTTTAGAGGAGAACCGTCCCTTGACCAAATTTTAATCGTGCCATCACGGCTTGCCGAAGCAAGAATATCTCCGGTCGGGCTAAAGCTAACTTCTTCAACCCAGTCACCATGCCCTATGAGGGTTTTAAGCAATGCGATCTTATTCTTCTCAATTTTTCCGATAACTACTGTACCGTGAGATGAAAGAGATGGATCCCAAGTTCCGATTGCTATCAACTGACTATCGGGACTGAAGTCAAGGTTGGAAACAGCATGACTTTGGGTGTCAAATATTTGAAAAACTTGTTTCCCATCACCGGCCAAAAGTTGGACTTTTCCGTCAAATCTTCCTAGAGCAATAAACTGATTATTCGGAATAAATTTAACACTTTTAAAAAAAAAAGCATTAATTTGATCTTGATTGGTATCTAAAGTTGTTAGTAAAGTTCCATCAACATTCCACAACTTAACTTCTCCAAGTCCATTAGCATATACTAAGATTTTTCCATTAGGACTAAAATTCACCTCGCTGAAATTATTACTTTCTCCTAGGTAGAGGGGAGGCTCAGGCTTAAGTAAATTAACAACTTCAACCGCGCCTAACGGTGTACTGTAAGCAATTAGTTGAGTATTAGTGGCAATGTTAGGGCTGAAGCTTGCTGCCACACCACTTGCATTAAGAAGCCTCTTAAAAGTTTTTTGATTATCACCCCAGAGCTTCACTGCGCCATCGTTTCCTGCTGAGGCAAGTGTTTTGCCATCAGAACTAAAACTCACATCCCACACATAAAAACTATCAGCTTTAAGTGTTTGCAAAAGCGTACCATCAATCTTCCAAATCCTGACAGTATGATCGGTACTCGCCGAGGCAATTTTTCCGTCCGAGCTAAAACTGACATTTCTCACACTATTGAAATGGCTAGTAGAACTATTAGGTGCTGTGAAAGTTTTCAGTAATGTTCCATCACGACTCCAAATTTTAATATTTTGATCTTCTCCTGCTGAAGCAATAACTTTTCCATCTCGACTAAAGCTGACATCCAAGACAATATATAGCAATCCGATCTGAGTCTCACAACACAACGCCCTCTTGTCTTCCTAGACTTCTTGTATAGCAAGACTTTCAGGTTTTACAGATATAGAAAATCACTTAGGATTGCTATAGCCATGTCGGAAGCTTTTGAGCAGCTTTCCTTCTGGGGTCCACAGTTTCACCATGCCATCATTGCCTGCTGAAGCAAGTAATAATCCATCAGGACTGAATTCGACACTTTGCACATAAGGAAGATGCGCTTTTTCAATTGTTTTAATTAAATTCCCCTCTGAAGTCCACAGTTTTATGGTGCCATCAGCACCTCCTGATGCGATAATTTTGCCATTAGGACTGAAGCTAACACTGGGAACAGACCCATTGTGTTTTCCTGTCGATAAGCTCAAATTTGTAATGTCAGCATTAATTCTCCTTTTCTCAGCCGTATTTGCAATCTTTGGAGCAAAAATATTCAATACCAACAGATATATAAGTATACCCGATGTAAGAGAGACATCATTTCTGCGTTTTGTGTATTTTTTATCGAAACTATCTGTAACAAATTTGGCTTCGTTGGAATTCAGCCAGAAATCATTGGATTGCGATTTCCAGAAATTATCTCCACACATCCATTTTAAAAAATTCAACCAAGTATCTTTGTAAGCTGAACCACACAACAATTTCATGGCTAGCGGTAAACGGGGATCATTATTCCACAGTAATCCCTGAAAACTAGCATTTTTACTGCTACTTGCCCACTGGTTAGCTGTTGGAGTCAGTTCTCGTTGAACTAACACATTCGTCAGCTCTTGTTTCTTCCATTCCAGTAGTTTCTGCCATCCTCGCACTAAAGCATCATGGGCTGGTTCTTGATAAGGCTGCCCTTCGCTATCATTGCCAAAAGTCAGGAGTCGTGCATCTTCAAAATGTTTGATGACAGTTTTAATTCGCCCGTTTTCTGGTTCTGGATATTCCAGTTCTGACAGCGGAACTCGCCTCTGCGCTAGTTCACCTCCCACAGCTACCATACGCAGCATTACATTCCGAATGGTTTGAGCGTATGTTGAATCTTGCTCGATCAGTGCCTCATATTCTCGATCGGCTCGTTGAGTGAGCGATCGCGTCACCCCTCCCAAATCCTCATAATCTGTCTGAGTAATAGCGCGATCAATAGTTTCTCTTCGGTTCTTAGCATCATCCTGCCGCTTCAAATATTTCAGATAAAGTTCGCTCAAGGCAAAGGACAATAGAGGCAATGCTCCAGGCATATTTGCCACTTCGTCAATTAACTGCTCTACTAACTCATGGGGGTCAAAATACATCACCCTTGCTGAGGCAGGTTCTTCAATCGCCTGTCGTAGTTCTTCCCGCGTCATCGCAGGGACGATAAATCGAGCAGCTAGCCAATTCTTCTCTAGAACCGTGTTGCGAAACTGCAGCTCAAAACCAGAACGCAGTGTCAGTATGAGATGTAGTTGATTGGGATGAGTGGCGATCGCCCCGGCCAACGCTTCTAAAAACTGTTGCCGTTCTTGGTCATTAAGGCAGAGTGTAATTAATTCCTCAAATTGATCGACAACCAGCAGTAGGTTTGCTTGAGGATGCTCCTTGAACCAATTTGCAAGGCTTCGTGCTGGGGTGAGTAAACCAGAAGATGCTGCTTCATTGGGAGTCGCGCTCGTAGGCAGATTGACAGATGCCAGTAGATTATTTAAAGCTTGGAAGGGATACTCCCCTGGTCGGAAAGGGGGCAGGATAAACCAAGGGTTGCCATCCTTACATTGTCGCAGTTTAGAGATAAGTCCGGCTTTTACCAAACTGGATTTACCGGAGCCAGATGCACCCAACACGACGGTTAGCGAATGAGACGTGACAAACTCGTAGAGCTTTTGCGTTAAGGCATTTCGGCCAAAGAACAGGTCGCTGTGTTTTTCCTCGAACGGTAACAAGCCACGATAGGGATTTTTGGAAGTATCCAACGGGGGAGCGGGAGGTAGATTCAGGGCGTGTCTTGGTGTCAGGAAAATGTACTCGCCTTTGTCGTGTTTCTGGAGGGGATAGATACCAGGTGTTTGGCGGATGGCACGAGCCTCTGTGGCAACTTCAACGCGATCGCGCAAATACACATAGAGATCAGTTGCTGTCATCACCCCATCCCCGGCTGGCTTACCTGGTTCGGCTGGTGGAAAGGCATCGGCTTTACCCTCAAGTGCTTCTATCAAAGCACAGGCAAACGGTGAGTGGCTTCCAAGGTGTCCGCGATCGTCTTTCAGATCAAAGGCATCCCATGCAGATTGATCGTAGGCAGCGGAGGTGACTACTTGCCATGCGGGGTCTTGAATGAAGCGCTCGTAGCCTTCTTTGTGGAGTGTACCCAGTTCAACAGCAATCGCTTTGCGTAGACTCGACCAGCGAAAAGCACCCGCAAAACAACAGTCGAGAATCCCCAAAAAATGACGGCAGGGAAGCTGAAGCAAGGCTTTGTTCACCTCTGACATGGACAGGTAAGTGCTAACATTGCCCAAGCGAGCATCTTGGGGAACCAGATAGCCTTCGGGGCCATCCTCGCCGTTGAGGGCAATCCCATGTCCAGCGAAGTAGAAGAGGAAGCGATCGCCCGCCTGAATTTGTTGTGGCAATTCTATCTCTAATACCTGCCGAAGTTGGCTGAGGTTAGCTTCTTGATTCGGAAGCAGATGAACCGTGTAATCATGCTCGGTTTCGAGAATGCGGGCGATTTCTGTCGCGTCAGGGACAGCAGTTTTTAGTCTAGAAATGCCGTTGTCGTAGTCGTTAATCCCAATGATTAGGGCGTGGCTGTGTTCAAAGTTGGGCATACAAAGCAACCTCCTATGATGATTTAAGAGCTATTCCAGAACTCAACATAGAACTCATGGAAAAAAGCAGTAATCTGTAGTCGGTAAGCGGAGTCGAACCGTTCTAATCTGGTGAATAGCCTTATAGCGTCAATCGATTTTAGATTTTAGATTTTAGATTTTAGATTGAAGCATTGACCCCACGGATGAATCCGGGGGCTTGTATCCTGGATGCTTTCGGTCAGTGGGCGTGTAGGGACTTCACAAAACACCTATCGCGTTAGTGTGATTTGAATCTCCTTAGTTGTCCACTCATCACTCGGATCGAAAATCGCTGTTGCACGATAACTGGGAATTTCTGGTTGAGTATCAACATCAGCACCAACCGCAGCCATAAGTTGTCCCAGCGGATTATCTCCACGAAGAAGTCTTGCTGATTTTGTGTCAATTTCTTGCTCAAGTGAGGGCAATTCCAGCCAACGAAAATCATTCGGTCTGACAGTGGCAAAAACTTTGAACGTTTCTGCTCCTTTGGAAAATTTCCAAGTAGCAGGTAGCTTGATTTGTAGCGGAATTAACATTTCTTGATTAGGATTGAATGGATAAAAAATAGCTTCGGGTATTTGGAGTTGAATGCGGGAAACCGCCCAATTTGGTTCAAGATCCAGCACAGCAACATTCAAAACTTGAGAGGAAGTATTTTTAATTCGTAAGAATGCGTACTCACCAGATTGAACAACTAAATTAGTCCTATCGGGAAATGGCTGTGGTTTTTTAGGAATCCCTGGTAGCCAGTTTTGTTGTGTGAGCAATTCCACCTCTAGTTTGCTCGTCAAATCAGAAAATTGATTGCTCAACTGTTGAATCGCCTGATATTTTACTAGGTGTTCTAATCGCTTCACTACTTTTTGTGGAGTATCAGAGTCATCAATCTTTAGCGCAGGTGTGAGGTTTTCAATCGGTGTACCAGTGCAAATTTCATACTCTCCTTTTAGATTAACCGCAACTTGATAATCTCCTTTCAGTTGTGTATCCGCCAACTTCAACCAGCCATTTCCTGCCAATGCTGCCTCGACTGCCTTCAATGCAGTATCTTCCTGATTCTTAATAGCTTGAGGCAGTTCATTGTCTCTCTCACCAACCTCTTTTTTGAAAAGACGTACTCCCCGTACCAACTCGACAGGGGCTGACAGCATCACTGCTTGAGAACCTTGGTCAATCTTGTCCTGACGCAGAACCTCAATCACATCGGCCCAAGCATCCGAAGCACCGACTCCTGCAATCTCAACGATCGCCACTTGCTTGTTTTTCTGGGTAAAATCTGTTGTGCCAAACGCATATATCGCGAAACGATAACCTGAACTGAGACCGTTTTCCATCCCCGCATCCAGCCGGACTTGCTTGG
Source organism: Microcoleus sp. N9_A2 (assembly GCF_036701775.1). NCBI lineage: Bacteria > Bacillati > Cyanobacteriota > Cyanophyceae > Oscillatoriales > Microcoleaceae > Microcoleus > Microcoleus sp. N9_A2. The sequence continues at coordinate 10,774 of NZ_JAUBRH010000022.1, forward strand.
GGACTTTTTTCGTCGCTACTGAGTCTGCCTCAGTTACCTCTTCCTCAATCACCTCAAGCACATTCACAGAATATTGTAAGGAGCCATGCTCCACTCCAAAGACAAAGCGATCGCTCTCCCCCACCAACATTGGCATCTGAGGGAACTTGCTTTGAATTTTCGCACTGACGCGATCGTGTAATGTTTTGTATGTCAATCCTGAAGGGCTACTGGTTAACGTATCGATCATCCAGTACGTCAGCGCCCCATGCCGCTCCTTACCGCTCACCGCATACTCGTAGGCATACTCGCTAGGACGACAAGCAGCTAGCAACACGTAATCTCTAGATTGAGGAAGCCAGCGCCCTGGAGTATTACTTGCAGCCGTTCCATCAGTCAGAGCCTGCCAGTTTTCGATCAGCTCTTGTCGCGAAGCCACCAAGCTTTCCGAGTCTCGCCGTGCTGTATCGGTTTCTCCAATACCTCGAATTGCAACATCGTCGCCTCGAGTTGCTTCTCCAGAGTGGCAGCTATCCAAGACAAACGTCACAACCAAACCTTTGTCCGTCATCCGCTTCAACAGCGTCGCCAATTCCACATCCCGCAGGTAGCGCCCGGATTCATTGCCAATATCCATTGGCACAATTCCCTCATCGAGTTGGTCATTCCCTTTCACTTCTGGATAGATGGTTGTCGTCCGTCCTCCATGTCCAGAATAGTGAATGTAAACCTGCTCTCCTGCTTGCGCTAGTTCTGTAATGGCTTTAAACTGCGCCACAATGTTTGCATAAGTAGGTTCCGGGTCTTTGGTTGCGATCGTTTGAGTAACTTCAGGATTCGGAGAAGTCAGCCTGAAAATCCGTTCGGATGGAATTTTTAGCGTCTTCAGAAGGTAGTCCGCTACAAGATTGATGTCACGCACAGCTCCTTTAAGATTCTTGTACAACAGATTCGAGTTATAGGCATCAATGCCAATTAATAAGGCATAAATATTCGGTGTTTTCTCAGGTAAGTTGGCCATTATTATTCCTTACTCCGGTGTTTTTTTATAATTTCAATAGTTGCCGAGCGACAGAGTTTTGGAGCCGCAAGTTCAAGCTTTTCACAAAACTCTGCCTATTCAGCAACGTATCCTTCAGTTCAAGGTTGGGTTAATTCGATAGCGAACAGTTCAAGCCATTTGTTCGCGGGTTTTGACAGCGACAATTCCGTCTGGCTTCAAACCCTTCTTCTGCTGAAATTCCTTAACGGCTTTATCTGTTGCTGGCCCAAATTCCCCATCAACCCCAACTACAATCCCAGCCTTTTTCAAGCCTTCCTGAAGCTTGAGTACATCCGAACCTTCCATTCGGGGCACCGCCAAGCGCAACGTTCTGGGTTTGTCATTCCACGGTGCTTTAGGAAACCCTGGAGCAGGAGAGCGATTAAGTGCATTCTCGGTTTGAGGACCAAAACCGCCATCTTCGCTAATCTTTTGATTAGGATGATTCTGATTCCAAAGCTGCTGAAATGCGAGTATTGATTTGCTGCGAAGATCGATCGTGCCGCCGCCTTGGTAGTCAAAGTGAGGTGGATCGCCGGGTAATGGATTCCAGCCATACCGCATTAAATAAACTTCCCAGCCTGTTGCATCTTCAATGTCGAGCGCTAACCCAGTTTGGTGGTTGCTGGCTCCCGGTGGAGCTACAGGATTAGGATTGTTTTTGCGATCGTTGTATAGCAGCATTTGCTGAGCGATCGTGCGGTAGGCAGAGTTCACCTGCATAGTTTGACCTCGATCTTGAATCGCTCTCTGGAGTGCCTGTTTAGCAGGGGCTTGTACATAGGGAAAGGCTGCATCCAGCAAGTCTACATTGAGGTCATCAAAACTGACAAAGGCATTTGGCACAATCAGTTGGAGTTGATATATCAACTGCTGGGATAAGCCATTGACCACCGCCGTCGAAGACATGGGTGCATCTTTGAGCAATCCGGGAAAACTGCCTTTAATTTCCAACATATCCCGTTGGACAAATTCTTCACAGGCTTCGACAATTACAGGTTGATTAAAGAGAAGATCGCTTGAGTCAGTCATGGTTTTCTCCAATCTGTTTTAATTTGGTTACACAATCGATGTTATAGTCGCAATTCTTTTCGTGTTTGGGCACCTACAACACCATCCGCCGTTAGCCCTTTCTGCTGCTGAAACTGCCTCACTGCCTTGTCAGTATCATTACCAAATACTCCATCAGGTTCGAGATTGATTCCTGCTGCTTTCAAAGCTTTTTGCACTTGACGAACATCCTCACCTTGCATCATAGATTCGGTGAGTTTCAAAGTGCGAGGTGCTTCTGAGATTGTTTCACCTGTTACTTCTTGACCTGTTCCTTCATAGGTTAAGAATGACTGCCAGGGTTTTCCCAAAAACAGTGCTCGTTCAGCCAATCGTCGGCGTGTCAGCCCTAGCCAGGGTTCACCATTTACCTTATTCCACACAGGAAACTGATTAGCTGCTCCTTGATAATTTCTCTGGTTCAAAAGCTTCAGAAGAGTTGAATCTCCAAAACCTCCTGGCCCCACGTTGAAGCAGAAACAAACCAGTGCAGAAAACTGATTGTCATTGAGCTGAACTTCAACGGCATCCTCAACAAAGGATTCAAATTTTTCTAAATCTAGGCGCAGCAATTCTTCTGCTTGCGTTTGGCTAATCGTCAGTCCCGGAAAAACATCGCCGCCAGTGTGTCCGTAACCAATTGTCCAAACTCCACCGCCGTCATCATAAGCAGTCAGCTCGCATCCTTCAAACGTAGTGAGAAGCTTAAAGCCTTCTCCATTGATATGCTTTGAACCTCTGCGTTCTGCCACTTCAGGCGGTTGTTCGTCTGGAGGATTAATGTTGTATGTTTTAGCTACGCTGAACTTTAAAGCATCGATTAATGCTTTTACTTGCCCGTTTGTCTCCGTGACTTTAACGGCTAGGTCGTCTTTTATTTCGTACACGCGACCATCGCCGAAGATTTCAAGTGATCTTGGCATTTTAGTTTTTTCTTTTGAAAAGGTAGATGAACTCGAAAGACGCATCCTCAAGATCCCGATCGCCAAACTTTTGCCTGCCTCTCACAACCTGTGAAAAGAGTTTATCAATTGATACTTGTTATCAAAAGTCTTTGTTTGCTCGGTGATTTCACTGATTACGCCTGTCCCAAAGTAAGTTCCGGGATTTTCTGGAACCTTTACAAAAGTTTATTTTTGCCGATCGAGAGCGGTGTGCTGCTTGTTCTATTTAACGATCGCGCTCAACCAATTCCACCACTATCAAATTAGACCTCTTGCAAAAATAACTAGGACGGGCAAGATGCCCATCCCACAAGAGTTATTTTTTCTTGTGGGATGGGCATCTTGCCCGTCCAATAAATTTATGAAAAGGACTTTTGCAAGAGGTCTATTACACTTATGAGTCCTGGACGTATCAACTAAGCAACGAGCATAGTTGACAACTATATTCAGCACCCGCAACTGGCACTTACAGTGCTATTGCGGATAGAAGTGACTCAGGAGAGACCGTAGTTAGTAAAAATACTTAATAATTTATATCAGTAAGCATAACCATGTTGACAATGGGGCCCGAAACAGCTCTCGATTCCACTTCCCCCCAACAGTTTTTGCCCAATGAGTCAGAAGAGTGGATTTGCGGCTGTGGGAGTGGGGGCGTGAGCTTACTCGTGACGATATGACAAAGGCTTTAGTTTTGTGGAATTTAGCAGCAGGGCGGACAGTCACAGCCGCCGCCCCTGCGGAAACCCGGTTTTAGTTGGTCAATTAATCTTTGCTTCCGCGCTAGATTTTTCAGATGCCGCAGCTTCCTCGATCTCTGAAATCGCTTTCCGGCTGAAAATTTGGAAGTAGAGAGAAACAAAAAACTCTTTGACTGGAAAAACGATAAAAGTCAAAGGATTAATTGTCACGATGATATTGCGAACATCAGCTTTAGCTTGCTTGACAACTTGCTGCGCTACCCAGTCGGGAGACATGATGCCGATCGGGTTTAAGTTGCTTTTAAACGGCCCTAAAATCAGTTTGCGAACGATGCAGGGCGCGTCCAGCCGCCGCAGGGTGACTAAATCTCCCAGGGCGCGCTTGCTGAGTTCGTACAGGGGACTGACAGCGGGAATTACTTCTGCTTCTGAAGTGTTGATCCAGACTTCTTTGCAAGCGATGTTTTCGTTAGTGCGGACTGTTAAGAAAAAAAGTTCCATCAGCCGCCACGCGGAAAAAGTGTTAATTTCGTATGAGTTGGCGATCGCCTCTCCGGTTCTTTCTCCCTGTACGTTAATCCCGTGATTGATCACGAGAATATCGATTTTTTCTAACAATTGAGCTAAATCTGCCTCTGCGCCAGCGTGCCAAGTTACGGTTTTTACAGGCAAAATATCGCCGCCTATATTCAAAGTAATTTCCTCATTTCCAGAGGATAGGGCGATAACTTTTGCACCAGCTTTGTGCAGGTGTTTGAGAAGCAAACGCCCTAAAGTTCCCGATGCGCCGGTGACGGCTACAGTTTTGCCTTTAAGAGAAAGTGCTGTTCCCATAAGTTTATCTATTAAGGTGAAAGTACCGCAATAGTAAGCATTTTGATTGTCGAAGTGATGCCGCCAATGATAAGGTTTATTAACGAACCAGTTGCCGGGTAGAGTCTGGAATTCTCCCGGTTGGTGGGTGATGTCGGTTAATTCGTCTGCACCTTTGATGCCACACGCGCGGGCGATCGCACTCAACAAAAAGCCTAAAGTATAAATACAACCTGCTGCTGCGCCCCAGTGATATGCCGGCAGCCAAAAATAAGCTAAAACCCACAGCAACAAGCCCAAAACCATCATCGCCGCAGCTTCGGGCACATCGTGACGCCAGTGTGCTTGCTTGTAAATTGTCTCGCTGACAGCAGTCAAATTCGGGCGGAAAACGCGGTGATGCCAATTGTGCAGCTTTTGCAAAGGCGGCACATAATGAGACGCGACGTGATAAAAGTCTCGGATGATTTCTGCCCAAAACACAGAAGCTATTGCTACAGCGCCGACTATCCAGTAATTTACCATACTCGCAGAAGTTATAAATTTAAGATATTATATCATGTCTGGCCATAAAAAAGGTTCTGTCGCGGTCGTTATCGGCGGACATGATATTAGATATTGTCTGTTTTAAAACCAAGCTTAAAATTGCTTTTATTGCTAGTCGGGCAGTTGACTTAGGCGTTTTAAAAATCTGCAAAACGCGGTACAATTCATTGCCGGGATTGCGGATTACAAATTCTGGAGATAAGGCATACTGGGCTATTTCGCTTCTGACTAACTTGACAAAAGAGAAGTTAGCACCTGTGGAAATCATGCCAAAAGTAGGAGTTTCGGGATCGGGATCTGCCAGCATATATGTCAGGAGTTGTGCGAGTGCTTCGTCCGTTGAAAACGAAAGTTGTTTGGATTCAATTACTGTCACCCACAAGTTTGCTTTCATGATTAGGATATCTATTCTGCCTTCGATGATTCTGCCTTCGTCTTCCTCTTGAATGGATATCGATTTTTCGGCTTTGACTTGAAAAGGAGACTCAAACAGACCGGCAATAAACAAAATAGGGCTGACTATCGTGAGTTTGACTGCATTTTCCAACACGGGCGGGGTGTCTACCAAGTTGAAATATATGTCTTGAACGCGATCGAGTAATTGTTTTTCTGAGTCTGTTACTTCCGGCAAGTTTTCTTGCCATTCTGGGAAAAAATCAGCTTTGCGAACTCGCTGCAAGCCGAAGTTATCGATTAGATAGCGGAGGTTAATATCTCTTGCTTGAAGTTTTTGCATTATAATTTATCGAGTTTGAATTATTGGTAATAATTTTAGCATAAGTGTCATTGCAACCGCAGATCAAGGCAGATAAACGCAGGTGAACGCAGATGGGTAGAGTTGATTTTGTTGAGGTTTTTGTTTATTTGGGCTTGAGATCGCCATTTGGCTGTTTTTGGGCTGCTTGCATTTGCAGCAATTGCGGTATGGTGACAAAACGGTATCCCTGCTGTTTGAGTTTGGGAATAATTGCCGACACGGCCTCGACTGTTTGCTGGCGATCGCCCCCGCCGTCGTGCAACAATACGATCGCCCCCGATGTCGCTTGAGACAGCACAGTGCGGGTTATAGCAGCAGCCGGAGGTTGCAAAAAGTCTTTAGTGTCGATCGACCACATGACTACTACATGGTTTTTCTTTTTGGCGTAATCTGCAAAACCGTTATTTAAACGACCCCCTGGAGGGCGAAATAATAAACTTTTGGCACCAGTCGATCGATAAATGTGAATGCCTGTATAATCGATTTCATTTGAGGCTGTTTTCTCAGTGACATTATGATAAAAGTGATGCCATGTATGATTGCCGATCGCATTTCCGGCTTGCACAACTTTTTTAGCAATTTCTGGATATTCTCGCAGATTTCTACCCAAAAAAAAGAATGTAGCCACAGCGTTGTGTTTCTGCAAAACTTCTAATATTTTCAAAGTTTCAGGCGAAGGGCCGTCGTCAAATGTCAGGGCGATAACTTTGGAGTTGCTGATACTTGCTTTATAAACAATCTGGCTGCGAAATTGCGCCGGCGGTGCGAATATTAAAGGTTGTTCCGGGGGTTTGGGAGAGGGAGTTGCGGAGGGAGAAGGAGGTGTTATGAGTTTTGGAGGTTTCAGCAGATTTGGCGGGGAATTGTCAAAAGGTGGGATTTGGGCGAATGAATTTGAGCTAGCAGTTTGTGGGTTTTTAGGGAACAGGGAAAAAAGGGCGATCGCTCCAATCAGTATAATACTTTTAATCGCTAATTTTTTAGTAAATTTGGGATTCATTAACTGTACTATTTGCTGTTAACGATATAACGATAGCTTACAATTTTGTCTAAAATTAGATAAAATTCAAGATAGCAACGCATCATCACAGGAGAAAAGCCATGATTGCTCCGGCAAATCTCAGCCGCATCACGATTCCCCCTCTGGAAAATGGCGATTTGCTCAGCCGCGCAGAATTCGAGCGGCGCTATACAGCCATGCCCGCACTCAAAAAAGCAGAATTGATTGAAGGAATTGTTTATATGGCTTCACCCTTACGCTTTGAACCCCACGCCGAACCCCATGCTCGCCTAATTACTTGTCTTGGCTTCTATGTTGCTTTTACCGCGCATACTCGGAGCGGTGATAATCCCACCGTGCGTCTCGACGTGGATAACGAACCTCAACCCGATGCTGTACTGCTAATTGATGCTCAACAGGGCGGGCAAACTTGCCTTAGCGATGATGGCTATATTGAAGGTGCACCCGAATTTGTTGCCGAAATTTCTGCAAGTACCGCTACGATCGATCTGCGGGACAAAAAACGAGTTTACCGCCGCAATGGAGTCAAAGAATATCTCGTTTGGCAAGTCATGAATCGCCGGATAGATTGGTTTTCCTTGCAGGAAGAAGAATATATTTCTCTACTCCCCGATGCTGAAGGAATTATCCGCAGCCGAGTTTTTTCGGGGCTGTGGCTGGCTGTTTCAGCACTTATAGATGGGGATATGCCAAGTGCGATCGCCACTCTTCAAGCCGGATTAAACAGTGAGGCACATCAAGAGTTTGTCCAACAGTTAACTGCTTTCCCAAATCCCGTTTTGTAGAGACGCTACAAATAATCGCATCTCTACAACAACTAATCCCCCTACAATCGGCAAGTTTGCCGTGCCCTTTCATCCTCCGGTTCTTGCCACCCAAAAGCAAAATGACTCACCGCATTAATTTGCGGAGTCGCCGAGCGAATTGCTCGCATTTGAATCTCCAATGACGGCCGATTTTTCAGAGGTTTTCCCCAATCTCCAGCAATGGCAGGAATAATTTTTGCTCCTGCAGGCGCTAAACTTACTGTCCGCTGCACCTGTGGGACAATGCAGCTTACATCCCCGCAATTTCCGTAAGACATGGCGTGGAATTCCACAGCAGCCGGAAATGTGTCCCAAGGCTGCAATCTCGAATCATATCCCCCTTGATTTATCGCTTGATTTGCAGTGGGAAAAAACACTGCTCCTACAGGAATTCCTATCCTTTGAGCTGGTTGAATTGCTATTCCTAAAAAATCTAAAATCCCTTGGACTGCGTGAGCAACGCTTAGTTTCCACAGGTCTTTTTGCAGAATGCCAGTATCGGGAACCCGCAGTGTCGGTTTTGGTGTGGGAGTTGCAGGGTTTGGCTTGTTAGTGGCGGGAGTTGTTGAGGCTGTTCTTGATGCGGCATTCTCCCTTCTAGAAGGTGGAGTTGCTACTGACATCGCCTGCGGAATTCGGCCCTGCCAAAGAGGTTCTCGCTCAGTTGGATACTGTTTGACTACTGCTTGAACATCGTTAGTATTGATAAATCCTTTAGTCAAATATCGCTGAATTAAATCTCGCCCTTGCTGATTGCTAGCCCGCTGCAAAAGAACTTGCTGCGATGCTGGGCCGTAAATCCACAAGTCTTGAACTTTGGTAGCAACTGAAGCGGGTCCGACGCCCCGTAGATAGCGAATGTAGTCGAATAACATTCCTTGTGGCTTGCGCTTGACTATTTGATTTACTAACAAAGTATAGTCTTGCCGTGCTTGTGGGTTGTACGGATCGATAAAGGCTTGATTGCCGGGAACTTCTCCGAAGTCCTCGTTAATTGCTGCGCCTTCATTTACTGTTAAAGTTGTCTGATTTTTACCGTTGATAGCGAGGGTTTGTTGTCTGTCGGAACGCTGAGCATAGGTATAGCCAAAGTTCATGGTAAATAACCAGGCGTATACTTTTAAACCTCGTTGTTTGCCTTTGGCGATCGCCTTTTCCAACAAATCATATTTCTCGTAGCCACGATTTCTGACAACAGAAGGCCAAGCAGTCGGATTGTCTGCTGCTGGGAGTAGCACTTGACCATCGTAAAACACTTCGACGTAGACTTGATTGTAGCCTTTATTCACAACTTTGTCTAATACCCGATCGAGTTCTCCGGGCCTGACATCGCAGGGATACAAACGCAGCCAAACAGCTTGGGTTTCGGGCCAAGTTTTTTGGCGGCATTCTGCTATTTCCCGCGCGTGTTTGTTCAAAACAGCAAAATATGCTTGCTGAGATTCCCGTTTTCCTGACAACGCGGCGCGGCGCAAGTCTTCTTTTTGATTGACCTGTTCTTGGGATAATTGGCAATAGGCTGATGTTTCGGCAAAAGCTGGTTGAGTTTCGATAAACGGCCAAACAAGCTGGCTGATGAAGCTACTGGTTAAAACAGCAGTTACCGCACTTAAAAAGCGTCGCTGGTGTTGAAAATTCGCGATGCGAGTTGGTGCAATTTTCATGGGAGAATTGAATGGGGTTTTCTGGTTTAAATTGGGTGGCAATCGCATTTTTGCGATCGCGCTCAACAAGCAGCTACAAATTTTCTACTTTTTTCGGTTGACTTAGTTATGGCACAAGTCGATCGCACAATGCAAATTATATCTGGCGGCTATTTAAATTCAATAAGGGCGATCGGGTAAGATAAGACTGGGCGATAAAACCGCTGCTATGTTATACAAACTTTCCTCTGCCTAAGTGTTTGCGAGCAGGCACGCACCTTCGCGGACTCAAAAATAAAGGGGGTAAAAATCCCGGATTTGATATCATATCCAATTCAATTTTTCAGTATTTTTTCCCTAAATGCTGCATAAAAAAGCGCCTGGGTACAGTTGGCGCTAAAAGCAGTTGATATTTCTACTAAAAATTGTTAACACTCAAAGCTATCAAGGATGAAAGATGAATTCTTAAAATTTATCCTTGATCCTAAATTTTGAGATTAAGCTCCTCTGTTAAGAGCAGCTTCAATCTGCTGAAATTCTGACTCAAGACGCTTTTTCAATTTTTCAGGAACGGGACGGTTTGGATAGGAACTGTAATGTCCTGCCAAAGAGTTTAATGCCGTCCGCATTGTCGTGAAAGAGGCCAGCTTGGTAAGAGCAGGATCGCGGCGGTAGGCAGCAAAAAAATCGTTGATACTTGTGCGAGCAGCGGCTTGGGCGGCTGCTTTTTCCGGCGCGCCCTCTGGCAAAGTGAGCGCTGTTCTCAAGCTCTTCACTAATGCTAATGTGTCTTGGCCATAATCTCCACTCAGAGTGGCCGGAACATTGGTACAGCCCGCTACGCCGATGACAACAACTAATACCAGGGCTAACAGACGGGAAATGTAATGCTTCATAAGGTTTAGAAAAATGGAAGCGAAAGCGGCAATCAAAATTAACCTTTATCCTATCTCGAATTGAGCTAATAATGCCAATTTATCATTTTTTTGTAGCCTTACCATGAAACAGAAGATTTGTCAATCTAAAATCTAAAATCTAAAATCGATTGATTTGTCCAGCAACGACGGAGAGAATTTGGGTTTGTCGCAGCCACTGAGCATCAAAAGCGCCTAGGTGAGTTGTAGTAATCAGAGTTTGAAATCGTTCTTGAATTGTTTCTAAAAGTTGATTTTGACGGCTCAGATCGAGTTCTGCAAGTACGTCGTCGAGCAACAATAAAGGCGCTTCACCGACGATTTCTTCAATAAGCTGCAATTCGGCTAATTTTAATGCTAATACCAGAGTTCGCTGCTGGCCTTGGGATGCGTATTGACGAGCTGGGGTATTGTTAATTGTAAATGTAATGTCGTCGCGGTGGGGGCCGACTAAAGTGGTTCCTTGAAACTGTTCTGCGATCGCCCTTTTTTGAATTTTCTCTAAAAATGCTTGTCGCACTCCTTCAAGATTATCTTTAGCGATTAATTCCGGGCCTACTTCAATATTAGCATCGTATTTCACATCTAAAACTTCTGCTGAACCGCTAATTGAACGGTGCCAATTTCGAGCTAAAGGCATCAAACGCTCCAAAACTCGATCGCGCCTGCGGATGACGCGAGCCCCCGCTGTCGCCAACTGCGCGTCCCACAAAGCTAATTCTGAACTGGGAATGGGGGATTGGGCATTGGGCATCTTGCCCTGAGCGAAGTCGAAGGGTGGGCATTGGGCATTGGACATTGGGAATTCTGCGATATTTTGGTCTTCGGGAGTTTCAGATCCGATAAATCGCATTTTGTCAAAACTGTCGGAAAATTCGGCTTTCCTGGTTGCTTTAGAACGTTTCAATAGAGCGTTTCGCTGGCGCAAAATTTGGTTGTACTGCTGCAAAATGTGAGCGTAAATCGGTTCTAATTGGATGACTAAGCGATCGATCCAATTGCGCCTTCCTTCGGGCCCGCCGCGCACTAAGTCCAAATCCAAACAAGAAAATTGCACTACATTTAAGACGCTCAAAAAGTCTAAATGGCGGCGCAGCGGTTCACCGTTGAGCTTTAGTGTTCGACGCGCCTGGGATCGCAAAGTTAAAGATAGGTCGATCGCTCCGGTTTGACGTTCGAGTGTAGCATCTATTTGGGCGATCGGCTTTGAGTCGAGTATTAAATCACGATCGCGCGATACTCTGTGGCTTTTTAATGTGGAAAGCAACTCTACCGCTTCTAACAAGTTAGATTTTCCTTGAGCATTATTTCCTACTAAAATAGTTTTGGGAGCGTCAAACGCCACCTTTTGATCGAAGTAGTTCCGAAACTGCCGTAAGTACAGCGTTTTCAAATACATAATATAATGACTGTTGACTGTTGACTGTTGACTGTTGACTGTTGACTGTTGACGTGGGTTATTGATAATCACCCTGCCAGAAAAATCTTTATTTTTCTTTTTATTTTTAAAACATAGTTTTTTCAGTCCTCATAGCGAGGACTTTTGCTTTTAGGTAGGGGTTAAAAACCCCTGCGGGATATCTTGCGGATGTTTAGAAGAGGGCGGAATTAGAGCCATTTAATGAATAATGAAACAACGCTCATTATCCGTCAGCCGTTAACACTATTTTCGAGATTTGTAAAAGCGCACAAACAGTTTTTCCATCTCGATCCACACAAACATCAGAGCGCTGAAACCGAAGCAAACCAGCAATTCAAAAGCCGACAAATAGTGAGTACCGAAAAAAGCTCTCAGCGGCGGAACGTAAATCAGCATCAATTGTAAAGCAGTAGTAACAATCACAGCTCCCCAAACAAAAAGATTAGTGAAGGGGCTTAACTCGATAGTTAGCTGAGTGTTAGACCGAATTGCGATCGCGTGACCCATTTGTGCCAAACAAAGAGTTGTAAACACCATTGTTTTCCAAGCCTCGGGATCTCCAACATGGTTAGGGTTGGTGGTATATCCGTAAGCCCAGGACATCATTGCGATCGTCAAAATTGCAAAAATAATCCCGATGCGAATGATGTAAGAACCCAAACCCCGCGCAAAAATACTTTCTCGCGGACTGAAAGGAGGCTTTTTCATCACGTTCGGTTCCCCTGGTTCCACAGCCAAGGCCAAAGCGGGAACGCCGTCTGTTACTAAGTTCATCCACAAAATTTGGAGCGGCGTCAGTGGCACTCCTCCCAAACCCATTAAAGGTGCGGCCGCAATTGTCAAAACTTCGCCGATGTTACTGCCCAAAATGTATTTAATAAAGCGGCGAATATTGCTATAAACCACTCGCCCTTCTTCAGCGGCGGCGACAATAGTTGCGAAGTTGTCGTCGAGGAGCACCATATCGCTAGCTTCTTTGCTGACATCGGTGCCGGTAATTCCCATTGCGATGCCGATATCGGCTTGTTTCAAGGCGGGGGCGTCGTTAACTCCGTCGCCGGTCATTGCGACAAATTTGCCCCAACTTTGCAAAGCTTGGACAATCCGCAATTTGTGTTCGGGGGAAACGCGGGCGTAAACGCTAACTTGTTCGACTTGCTGTTTGAGTTCTTCTTGGCTGAGCTTTTCTAATTCTTGACCGGTGAGAACTCGATCGCCTTCTTTAGCAATACCTAAATCGTAGGCGATCGCTTTTGCTGTCAACTGGTGGTCTCCTGTAATCATCACCACCCGAATGCCCGCATCGCGGCACTTCACCACTGCTTCCCGCACTTCCGGGCGTGGGGCGTCGAGCATACTGACGAGTCCCAGCCAAATCATGTCTTGTTCGCTGGTTTCCTCAGAACCTTCGGATGGCAGGTTTTCCCAGATTTTGTACCCAAATCCGAGGACTCGCAAACCGGCGCTTGCCATGTTGTTGTTTTCGACGAGGATGCGATCGCGCATTTCCTGGGTTAAAGGTTGTACTCGATCGCCGACTATAATGCCTTGGCAGCGCTCCAAAGTCAACTCTGGAGAACCTTTGGTAAACATCAAATAATTCGACTGCTGTCCGTTTTCGCAGGGAAATCCCGAATGTGGAGATCGGCCGGGGACTTCGCAAATCACGCTCATCCGCTTGCGTTCGGAAGAAAAAGGAAATTCCGCCGTGCGTTGCAGCAATTGACACTGTTTTTCCTTATAAATGCCTGCTTTTCCCGCTAAAGACAGCAGAGCTCCTTCTGTGGGGTCGCCCAAAATCTTCCATTCTTGCTGTTCGTGCTGCAATACTGCGTCGTTGCAAACGGCACAGGCAATTAATAAAGATTCGAGTTCTGGATATTCCTCTAAATTATTAATTTTGGCCGATGTCAGGCGATCGGTAAAATCTCCGATCGGGGCATAACCGTCGCCTGCGACGGCGACTGTGCAGTCGCCCGTAGAGACTAGCTGAACTACCATTTTATTTTGAGTCAGAGTACCTGTTTTGTCAGAACAAATGGTAGTAACTGATCCCAAAGTTTCTACGGCCGGCAGTTTGCGAATCAGGGCGTTTCGCTTCACCATCCGCCTAGTTCCGAGTGCCAGAGTAACTGTCACGACTGCTGCGAGTCCTTCGGGAACCACAGCCACAGCCATGCTGAGAGAAACTTCTAACAACTCTTCAAACCTGCTGGTATCGAACCCGATGCCGCCGTTTTGGAAGGTAATCATGCCGCCGATGACGACAATTGCGACTAAGGCTAGGGCTCCGGAGACTAGAACATTTCCCAACTGGCTCATCCGCTGTTGCAGGGGAGTCGGTTCGGTTTCTACTGACTGAAGCATGGTGGCAATTTTGCCCAGTTCAGTTTTCATTCCGGTGTTGGTGACGATCGCCTTTGCTCGTCCCTGAACAACTTCTGTTCCCTGAAAAATCAGGTTGAGTCGATCGCCCAAGGAAGCATCTTCGGTCAGTTCTAGATCAGCTTGCTTTGTAGCTGCGATCGCTTCTCCCGTCAAAGCAGATTCTCTGACTTGCAGATTTGATGTTTCGATCAAGCGTGCGTCTGCTGCTATTTTTACCCCAGCCTCCAACAGCATTACATCTCCGGGTACGAGTTCCTTGGCTGCTATTTCCGAAGTTTTGCCGTCCCGCAGGACTCTGACTAGGGGGGAAGCGAGGTTTTTGAGGGCTGCGAGGGCTTTTTCAGCACTTTGCTCTTGGAAATAGCCGAGAATGCCGTTGAGTATGACGATCGCAAAAATGGCGATCGCATCTTTGGGAAAAGTATTCGACCGAATGTCCAAAAAACCCGAAATCACGGCCACACCCATCAGCATCAACAACATGATGTTGGTGAACTGATCGACAAAAATCGACCACGGACTGCGGCCTCCTGTTTCTTCGAGTTCGTTGGGGCCGTATTGCTGCAAGCGTTCTGACACCTGTTGGCTGCTCAAGCCAGCGTCTTTGTTGCTGCTTAGCTGCTTGAGAGTTTGGTCAATTGCTACGGTGTGCCAAGAAGAGGGAGAAGTTGAAGACATAAATTACGATCGAGCATGGGGCATAAAGGTGGTTGCGGCCGGACAGCTACAGCCGATCCATCTGGCTGATTACAGTGAGAGAGTTTTAAGTTTTGAGTTCTGAATAAAAAACTGTTTAACTTGGGACTGGTTTTGGGCGGTTCGATGCCGGGGAAGCAAAAAGCTTTTAACTTCAATGCGTCTGGTGGCTCGATCGCGCCGTTTGTAGACCTACCGCTGATAGCACTTATCCACCTTACTACTAAAAATTAGCAATTATTTCGGCTATTACACAGAAAAGAAGCTGAAAGCAAAAGTGACTTTAGTGCCCGGATGCAAGCGTGCGCGGCAGGTTAAAAGCTACCTTAAAAAAAAACATAATAAAACGCTCGTATCCGAACCCATCTATTCCCCATTTTTTAAAAAATGGCGCTGCGTTGACAGGTCTGGGCCTATGTTGGTTTTCTCACCCTCCACAATGCTCAGCTTCCCACACGCTTGCGTGGGACTAGCCTGTGGGAAGCAAAACATATATATATTAAGAAAGTTTTTTTGCAACCGCTGCAGGGGACAGAGTAGATGCTTGGTCTTGAGTCAAGTCCAAGGACTCCCCATGATACAAGAGAATTCCCGCGTTATGAAAGACCGGGCCCGGTCTTTCAACTTCCAAAGGCTGAGTTTTGTCGCTAAATGCTGATATTTCCGGCAAAAGCTGAGGCTGTGGCGAGGGGGTTCACAATCTTTTGGATTTTGCCCACACCCAATTCTGCCGCCATCCTGACATTGGGCAGAATTTTTGCTTTTTTCCCTATTCCCCCAGCCTTCTTTTACCAAAACTTTAATTTGCTTAACTATTCTTAACAATTCGCTTTTCCGTGGGAAAGCCAACACAGGCGATCGGGCCACGGGAATGTTCGGCTCGGTTCTACCGCCCCTGCAGGGGCTATTGAAGCAAAGTTTTATTTTTTGGGCAACCCCGCATCTACCGCAGGAAGGAGATTTGCCCGCACTTCTCCTCCCCGTTATTTACCTTCTTAGAGAAATAACTGTCTGTAATAATTTGTAATAAACAAAGACGGGCGAGCGTTGTATAAAGATTATCAGAGGGTTGAAACGACAGGCCAAAGTTAACAAAAACACTGATTGACAAGGTTTGTCGCATCTCATAAAAGATGTAAAAAATTCTAAGGTTTCTTAAATGTCCGTTACGATGTAACAATAGTGCAGGTAGCGGAAAGGGAAAACTCGATCGGACCAGCAGATTAGCTGGCATCAAATTTCAACCCTTGCAGGCACTCGTAGCCTGAACAAATTTAACTTAACGGTTTTATACCGCAACCAAACTCAATTAACTCAAGTAGGAGAGTTCTTTCATGTTTGACGCATTTACAAAAGTGGTTTCCCAATCTGACGCTCGGGGCGAATTTCTAGCTCAGGGTCAACTCGATGCTCTCAGCAGCATGGTTTCCGACGCCAACAAGCGGATTGACGCAGTAAACCGCATCACCGGCAACGCATCCAGCATCGTAGCCAATGCAGCTCGCACCCTGTTTGCCGAACAGCCACAACTGATCGCTCCTGGTGGCAACGCATACACCAACCGCCGCATGGCAGCTTGCTTGCGCGATATGGAAATCATCTTGCGCTATGTCACCTATGCAACATTTGCAGGCGACGCCAGCGTTTTGGACGATCGCTGCTTGAACGGTTTGCGCGAAACATACCAAGCTCTGGGAGTTCCCGGTGGCTCAGTTGCAGCCGGCGTGCAAAAAATGAAGGAAGCAGCAATCGCGATCGCTAACGACCCCAACGGCGTTACCCGTGGTGATTGCAACTCGCTAATGTCTGAAATCGGCAGCTACTTCGACCGCGCAGCTAGTGCAGTCGGCTAAAAATAGCCAAGCGAACCTTTCTTGTAAAGAAGCGAGCATCGCATTTTTGCAAACAATCATTTTTGTACAAAAACAACACAACATTAGGGAGAAACCAGAACAATGAAAACCCCTTTGACTGAAGCAGTAACAGCAGCCGATTCTCAAGGTCGTTTCCTGAGCAGCACTGAACTACAAGTTGCCTTCGGCCGTTTCCGCCAAGCAGCAGCAGGTTTGGAAGCAGCCAAGGCTTTGACCGCCAACTCTCAGCGCTTGATCGACGGTGCAGCTCAAGCTGTGTACAACAAATTCCCGTACACCCAACAAATGCAAGGCCCGAACTACGCTTCTACCCCAACAGGTAAAGCCAAGTGCTCTCGCGACATCGGCTACTACCTGCGGATGGTAACCTACTGCTTAGTTGCAGGCGGCACCGGTCCGATGGACGAGTACCTGATTGCAGGTGTTGACGAAATCAACCGGACATTTGAATTGTCTCCTAGCTGGTACGTTGAAGCTCTCAAGTACATCAAAGCCAACCACGGTCTGAGTGGCGACGCTGCAACTGAAGCGACTTCCTACATCGACTACGCAATCAACGCTCTGAGCTAGATTTGCGTGATGCCCGGGATTGTAAGCTGCTGTTAGCTTAAGTGTTAGCGGTTGTTTACAATTCCGGGCATCTGCGATCGAAGCCTAGTTTTGCAAATACTTTTTTAAGCAGTTTTCAATTTTTAAAGCAAAAAAGGGAGAAGCGAAAATGGCGGGATTAGGTGCAGCAGAACGCTTGGGAATAAAAGCATTTGAAGAAGCGGGACGGGTAGAACTGCGTCCACACTGGACGCAAGACGATGCGAAAGCAGTAATTCGCGCTGCTTACAGCCAAGTTTTCGGCAACGAGTATTTAATGTCGAGCGAACGACTTACCAGTGCTGAATCTCTGCTGCTGCAAGGGCAGATTTCAGTGAAAGATTTTGTGCGGTCAATTGCACATTCCGAAACTTATCGGAAAAAGTTTTTTTATCCGAACTCGCAAACGCGGTTAATTGAGCTTAATTACAAGCATTTGTTGGGCCGCGCTCCTTACGACGAGTCGGAAATTGCTTTCCACGTTGATTTGTACAATGCAGAAGGCTACGAAGCTGAAATCAATTCTTACATTGACTCAGTTGAGTATCAAGAAAATTTTGGCGAAAGTATAGTGCCTTACTATCGCGGTTTCGCGACTCAAAGAGGTCAAAAAACCGTCGGTTTTAACCGGATGTTTCAACTGTACCGGGGTTTTGCTTCTAGCGATCGATCGCAAAACCAAACCCAAGCCCGTCTGACTTGGGAAGTAGCGAGAAATATGGCTTCGCCGATATACACGGCCTCCATCGGAAAAGCCCTAGGCGGCACATCCGGCGGTTCTCGTGGTCAACTCTACCGAGTCACCGCAATGCAAGGGTCGGCTAATTTTTCGCCCCAAGTGCGGCGGACTACTACCGAATATCTTGTGCCTTACGAGCAACTTTCGAGCCGCTTGCAGCAAATCAACAAACGTGGCGGCAAAGTGGTAAGTATTACCACAGCTTAAAGTTTGTAAAGACGTTTTTTTGAAACGTCTTTAGCAAATTAGGACTAAGGCTAAAAAATTTTCAATTTTATGTGTATAGGTAAGGTGTGCAGTGCACACCCTACTTTGAGGCATATTATCCTTAGTCCTAAAAATTTCAAGTGCAACCAAGCATTAAACTTTTGTCATTAATAATTTAGGAGAAAATCTGGTGGCGATTACAACAGCAGCGTCCAGACTAGGAACATCCGCATTGAGCGATGCGCCGAAGGTAGAATTGCGCCCGAACTACACCAAAGACGACGTTGAAACGGTGATTCGTGCCGTTTACCGTCAGGTGCTGGGCAACGACTATTTAATGAAATCCGAGCGACTTACAAGTTCCGAGTCTTTGCTGCGGGACGGCAGTTTGAGTGTACGAGAATTTGTACGCGCTGTAGCTAAGTCAGAACTGTACAAAACCAAGTTTTTTTACAACAGTTTCCAAACTAGGACGATCGAACTAAACTACAAACACTTGCTCGGTCGCGCTCCCTACGACGAATCTGAAGTAGTTGAGCACTTAGATTTGTACCAAACACAAGGCTACGACGCTGATATTGATTCTTACATCGATTCAGTAGAGTATCAAGAAAACTTTGGCGATAGTACCGTCCCTTACTACCGCGGCTTTAACACCCAGCGTGGTCAAAAAACCGTTGGTTTTACCCGGATGTTCCGGTTGTATCGTGGCTATGCAAACAGCGATACATCTCAACTAGAAGGCAATAACTCTCGCTTAGCTGTCGAACTCGGCACTAACACCGCTACGGCTGTAGTTGGGCCTTCTGGCGGTAACGAAGGTTGGGCTTATCGGCCTTCTGCCAGAAACGTAACTCCCAGCAGCACTTTCGGCGGCGCTGCAGCTTACGGCAAAGAAGGACGGCTGGTGCGCGTGGAAGTTTCGGGCATTCGCACGGGCGGCTATCCCAGCGTGCGCCGCAGCAGCAAGGCTTTCATCGTACCTGTTGAGGAGTTGTCCTCGCAAATGCAGAAATTTCAACGCATGGGCGCGAAAATCGCCAGCATTACTCCAATTTAGTAAGTTGGCAGTTGGCAGTTGGCAGTTGGCAGTTGGCAGTTACTAGCTTTTAGTCAACAGTCAACAGTCAACAGTCAACAGTCAACAGTCAGAATTACCAATTACCAAGAAGCTTATGTTGGGTCAAATTGTAGCTGGAAAAAGTGGCAATACAGCTTCCGCAGGTCGCTGTTTTCGGTACGAAGTTGTTGGCTTGCGCCAAAGCGATGATACAGAAAATATTGATTATTCGATTCGATCGAGCGCGAGTACATTTATCACCGTGCCGTACAATCGGATGAATCAAGAAATGCAGCGGATTACTCGCATGGGCGGGAAAATTGTGAGCATTCAGCCTTTAAGTGCGATCGCAGAATCATCGCATGAATCATCGGGTGAACACGAATAGTTTGGTTGCAGGGGCGATGAAAATCGCTCCTACACAAACAAAGTTCGTTAAAACTCACATCTTGCACGATGCTCAATAAGCCTTTTATGAACAGGCAAGATGCCTGTTCCACAAGAAATTAATTCTTTGTGGAACAGGCATCTTGCCTGTTGCTGACAATGGTGCAAGATGTGAGTTAGAACGGGCGATTTCAATCGCCGAGTTTCCCCAACCCGCCTAAGAGCGGGTTTCGTCTGTGTAGTAGCGATTGAAATCGCCGAGTTTCCTAATAACTAATAACTAATGACTATGGATTATTACGAATCAGACTCACCGCCGGCGGGTGTAGCTGAGGGCGAGTCTTTAACAGTAGAACAGGCGATCGCAAATTTGCACTCCCAAGATTACAGTCTCCGCTATTATGCTGCTTGGTGGATTGGCAGATTTCGAGTTAAGGAACCGGCAGCTATTGCAGCTTTGATTGCCGCCTTGCAAGAAGAATCAGAACAAACAAAAATTGGCGATTATTCCCTATTACGAAATGCGGCGCGGGCTCTGGGTAAATTGGGCGACAAACAAGCCTTACCAGCGCTGACTCACTGTTTGGAATGCGCCGATTATTACGTGCGGGAAGCGGCGGCTCAAGCTCTCGAAATGCTGGGCGATCGCGATTCTATTGATCCGCTAATGAAAGTCTTAGATGGGGGCGTAGCTGCGGCGGTGCGAGTGCCTGGAAAAGCGCATCTAGTGCAGCCTTACGACTCGGTAATTGAAGCTTTGGGAACGCTGGAAGCGACAGAAGCAATACCGCTAATTTCACCTTTTTTAGAACATTCTGTGGAGCGGGTGCAGTACGCTGCGGCGCGGGCGATGTATCAGTTAACTGGTGAGCGGGTTTACGGAGAGCGGTTGGTAAGTGCTTTGAATGGGGATAATTTGCAGTTGAGGCGATCGGCTTTGATGGACTTGGGGGCGATCGGCTATTTGCCGTCAGCACCAGCTATTGCTGAAACTTTAGCAGAAAATAGCATGAAATTGATTGCCCTCAAAGGAGTTTTGGAGCATCACCTAAATCAACAAACATCTCTATCTTTGTCCGATGAAGCTATCCAAGTGATGAACTTAATGGATAGTTTACTTTAACAAAAATTAGTTCGCAACTGCAATAGGATTGCTTTAGCGATTCTCAATTGTCTGCCATATATTCAGGACACAGCAGATTCAGGAAACAGCACTGCTGTGTCCTTACCGCCTATCTGTATTTCAGGGAGTTGAGAACTGCTATTTTCTCGCTTTTCTCCGGGTGAACTGGTGGCTGATGATTTGATAAAATGAGGGATGAGGCTTTAAGTATTAATTTTCATGAGTTTTGAGTAAAAATATTGAGGGTAGTACCTGTTATGAAGCATCAAGATTTTTGTGAAGAATTTGCATTTCTCCTGGTTAAGTATAAAGCAACTCATAAAGCGAAGCAATATGGGGGAGTCCCTCTTTCTAGTATATGTTGTACGTTGAGAGGACTTCTGAATATGCGTACTGAAGGAGTGAACCTGACTTCAGAGGAACATCTTTTTCTAAAAGAATGGGGATGGACAATGGATCTTTCTCCCTCCAATCCTCTTTATCAAATCATTAAGAAATTTGACTCTGGTGAGAAACTGAGTGTAAAAGAAAGGATAGTTTTGGAACAAGAGCAACAACAAGTAAAGATTATTTGGGAACGA
Source organism: Microcoleus sp. N9_A2 (assembly GCF_036701775.1). Lineage (NCBI taxonomy): Bacteria > Bacillati > Cyanobacteriota > Cyanophyceae > Oscillatoriales > Microcoleaceae > Microcoleus > Microcoleus sp. N9_A2. The sequence goes on from NZ_JAUBRH010000022.1 coordinate 32,050, forward strand.
GAGCATCAACGAGAGGAACGAGAGCATCAACGAGAGGAACGAGAGCATCAACGAAAGCAACAAGAACAAATAAAACAAGAGAGGCATTTGTCTGAACTAGCGAGAAAATACCGAGTTAGTAGCTCGGATTTAACGATAAATTCTCTTTATGACCTTATTTGCAAAATTGACAGTGGAAATCCACTGAGTGATTCAGAGATGGAATGGATGAAATCGAGGCGGTTTTATGAACCGATAAAGATTTATCGGCAAATACAGCACTTTGCTTTACTAAAGGCTAAGTACCAAGCAACTGAATATCCAGATTGTTCGCTTGATAGCCCTTTGTATCAAATCCTCAAGCAACTCGATGCAGGAGAAATATTCAGTGATGTAGAGGCTAACTGGCTTGTCAACAACCAACTGATTGATACTTTAGAAATTTTTGGGCAACAAAAAGCTGGACGAGAAGCTGAATTTGCCCAACTCAAGGATAAGTATAAAGCTAGTGAATACGCAGAAACATCTGTCTCTAGTCCACTCTATAAAATCCTGAAAAACCTGGATGCAGATATACAGTTGAGTGAGTCAGAACTTAACTGGCTGGAAGAGCATCAACTTAGCGAAACGCTTAGCATTGTTTTGGAAATTGAACAGCAACGGCACTTTACTGAACTGAAAGTTAAGTATAAAGCTACTACTTATGAGGATTCATCCCTCTCTAGCCATCTGTATAAAGTTCTCAAAAAAATTGATTTAGAAAGTCAGCTAGGTGAGCAGGATATTAACTTTCTGAAAAAGCGTAAACTAACTGAGACAATTACTCTGGCGCTTGACAAATATGTTGCTACTCTGAAGTCTAAGATTCAATCGGGAGAGCAGTTGAGTGAGGCTGATATTGATTGGGTGAAACAGAATGGACGTGAGGATGTAATTACTTTTGCCCAAGAAAAGGAATTTGCTGCTCTGAAGGTCAAGTATCGGATTATAGATCGTGATTTTCCCTTCGATCCGTTTTACGCAATCATGGTCAAATTGGAGAAAGAAGAGCGTCTAGATCCTGTGTTAGTTGTTCAGTTAATACAACAGGGACTTTTAGCTAGTCATGGAAAGATTGCTATGGCTTACCACAGGCTTGAAGCGCTTTTCTACGATCGGGAATATGAGCGCACTGGAGATAAATGGAACTTGCCCAACGCCAGCAGTCATTGGCGCAAGGCAGATGAACCGGAAAGTGCATTGCAGGTGACAGAAAATCTGGACTTCGACCAAATCAAAGAAAATAAGCTCAAGTCAGCTTTGCTAACAACGAGGGGCGGTGCTTTCCGAGATATTGATAAATTAGGTGATGCTGAAAAGTGTGCGCTCAAAGCTATTGAGTATCAGCCTCAGAGTCATCACCCTTACACTTTGATGGGAGCTATTTGTTTTGAGCGGGGTCAATTTTCAGAGGGTGAACGTTGGTTTAACGAGGCAATTAAACGCGGTGCTGAATCAGAAGATATAGATTCCGAACTCAAGCGGGTTGTCAAAAATGCTAAAGATGAGAAGCGTCGGGAAGTTGTGGAATATCTGCTGCAAAAAAATCCGCAGCGCTATGCTTGGGCTAAGGCTTATAGGAAACGCCAAGAGGGTGAGGATGCACAGCGCAAGAATTCCTAGGGCGGGTATGGAGTAGAGTTTTTGGCGGATTCGACTCTTTAACCAAGACAGTCCTATTTTGAGTAGGGTAAGCTTTTTAAGTTAATCTCCGCGCCTCAGCCACACTGCAAAAAGTTCGATCGCGCGATCGACCCAACCTACAATTACAATGATCACGGTAGAGCTTACAAATCAATGGCATTAGAACTAATTCGCGCAGTCGAACAAGCAGATTCTTCCGAAGGCTTGTTAAACGCAGTCAAAGCACTGGCGGCGGCTGAGTCAAAAGAAGCAATTCCTACCTTAATTACAGTCCTCGGCTACAACAACCCAGGCGCCGCTGTGGCCGCCGTTGACGGGCTGATTCAACTCGGAGAACCCGCCGTGCTGCCGCTTCTCGAACAGCTTGACGGCTACAATTACGGAGCGAGAGCTTGGGCTGTTCGGGCTTTGGCGGGAATTGGCGACCCCAGGGGTTTAGAGATTTTGCTGGATGCGGCGGCGAATGACTTTGCTTTGAGCGTGCGGCGGGCGGCTGCTAGGGGTTTGGGGACGATTTGCTGGGAACTTATGCCGGCAGAACAAATTGCAGATGCTCAAATTCGCGCTGTGAAAACGCTGCTGCAAGCCTCCCGAGATCCTGAATGGGTGGTTCGCTACGCAGCAGCGGGGGGTTTGCAAGCTTTGGCGGGTGCTGCGACTGTGAAACCAGATTGGTTAGCGGAAGTTTCGGCCAGACTTGAGGAAATTGCCCAAAGCGATGAAACTTTAGCAGTTAGAGCTCGCGCAGTGCTTGCTAAGGAAAAATTGTCACCTGGCTAGGGTTTGGGCGATCATCTCTTCCAAGTCCCCTTGACTGAGAGTGGTTAATATAAAGACTTCTTGTACGGTTTTGCCCTGTCTGGCAATGATTTTAAATCCCCCGCGGATGGGTACTGACACTCTTAATGTCATGCGGGGGATGTGTCCTTTAACTTTGTTGATGACACCTGGGGTAACGGTGTGAATGCCCATTTTTAGGGTGAGGCGCTCTAAAATTGGTATCAAACCGGGAAGGTGGGTAGAGTGATTCCAAACTAGGCGGCCTTTGGGTTGTGGGTTCATTACTTTTTAACCAAATTCAACATACCCAGTCTAAGCCACCCTCTGGCCGAACCAATTTGAAATTCCCTCAATTTATGTATCAATAACCTTACTGTACGTGTCATTGCAAGCAAAGCGACGCAATCTCAAACCGAGATTTTTGATTCCAGGCGCGCAAGCTGAGATTTGATGGCGCAGAATTGTCCTGTACTTTTTGATGTTTTGGGTTGGTAACTGTCGGTTTTTCTAGTTGAGTTGCGATCGCCCCGAGCATTTCTCTGACGCTGCAAGGTTTCTTGAGATAGCCGTCTGCTTTGAGTTCCAGGGCTTTTTCCATTTCTGAACCTGTCATAAAAATAAACGGAATGCTGGCGGTGGCAGGGTATGATCGCAAAATCGCGAAAACTTCCAAACCGTTGAGTTCCGGCATCATCACATCAGACAAGATTAAATCGGGAATTTGGGCGATCGCGGTTTCGATACCGACTTGTCCGTTTTCCGCGCCTACAGCTTCAAAACCTCGTGATTCTAGAAGTTCTAATACAGTTTCTCGGATTAAGTTATTGTCTTCAATTACTAATATCTTTGGCATTTGTTTTAGTTGACTCTTGACTGTGTTTGTATTTCTATGTGATAATTTTGGCAGGTAACTTTTAATAAATTCAATAGGGTTATTGCAAAAAACCGCTTTTTACGCGTCAGCGTGCGATCGCCACTACGTGCAGTATCTCAGAAATCCGCCGCAAAGCTTGAGCGCGCAACTCCAAAAGTTACTATTCACAAATTTTGGGCGATCGGGTAAAATGCAGCTCAGTGTATCGCTATTAAGTTAGGAGAGACCTATGTCGGAATTTTTAGACTTTCTCAGACATCAGTTTGCTTACATTGCCATTGGCGAATTTAAACCAGGAAAATTCAAAGAAGCAGAAGAACTTTTTGCCAAAGCCGTGGCAACTTATGCTACAGGTTTTAAGGGAGCATACCTGCTGCAATTGCCCAATACAGACAAAGGTATTGCGATCATTTTTTGGGAAAGCGTGGAAGAAATGGCCGCCAATCAAAGCGAAGCTTATCAGGAAATATTGAAGCAGATGACGCCTTTATTTGCTAAAATTCCCGACACTGATGTTTATGAAATCGTCAGTGAAATTAAGCCGAAAAGTGAATGATTAAAAATTATGCAACCGGCGCGTCATTCCCATTCCCATCGGCGTTTTTCGCCCAACTCCGCTGTAAAGGGCAAAATCTGCTAAAGCATTAATTTGCTTGATAGTAACGGGATCAACATCTCCCATAATTCGGTAAGTAATATCGCCGACGCAGCCAATAAATTTACTGCGAGAATCCGTACTAACTTCTGTGCAGATATCGAAGAAACTAGGGAAAATAGATTCTATGAAATTAGGTTCGATCGCCCTATTGCTGTACTTGTTCCAGCGATTCGCCAAACTGCCAAAAATACTCTCTCTAGTTGGCATAGCACTGTCGTAAACACCTTGCCGAAAATTAGTAGGAGTGCAAAAACTAAAAGCAATTTGGCGCTGTGTTTCCGAAGCGCGATCGAACAATTCGGCGTAACTGCAAAAATTGACCCAAGGCTGGTTTGATTGCGGTTCGCTCAAAATATTGGTAATGTACAAGTCTGTAGGGCCCAGATGCCAATGGCGGTCAAAATTTAGTTGCTGCCAAAGTTCAGTTAGCCGATCGAACAAACCGTCATCCAGCAGAGAAATTCGCCACCAAATCGCTGTATTTTCGCGAATTGCTTGCTTTTGTTCCCACTGTAGCGCCGGGAAAGTTGGGAGCGCAACCGCAGGCAAAACTCTCTTTTGTGTCGGCGCAGTGCTGCTTTTGGCAACCTCTTTTCTGCTTACTTGGAAGGGGCTTAATGTGAAAGCTTTTTCATTCGATTGGTCGTGCAGGTACGCGCTCAAATCGCTGTCTACAGCACTCACAAGGTTGAGAAATAATGCGTGAAGATGCCGTCCCGTTAAAAATTGGGATGGAATGGGCGCAACGGGCAGCAAGTTTAAAACGAGGCTGTGGGGCATTTTAAAATTAGATATTTTGTCTGTATATCTGTTGGGTTACTATTAATATTACAGTTAAGTTGTAATTTATAATATTTCTAATGATTATTCCTACAATACATTTTTGGGCTTGTTGACAAGAGTTCTTGATCCGTGCTGGTGCGTCGCTATCAAATTGTCCATTTTTTGGCAAAAATTTATTGTAGGCGACACACCCTACGGCTGATATTAATGAATTAGGCGATCGTAATTTCGGACGACAAATAAACGTCTTGAATGGCGTGGAACAATTTTACACCTTCTTCAAAGGGACGCTGAAAAGTTTTGCGGCCGGAAATTAAGCCGCAGCCACCAGCGCGTTTGTTGATTACTGCGGTGCGAATGGCTTCGGCAAAATCGTTTTTTCCTGAAGCACCGCCAGAGTTGATTAAACCCATTCTTCCCGCATAACAGTTGAGCACTTGATAGCGTGTTAGATCGATCGCATGATCCGTTGTCAATTCCGAATACACACGGCTGTTGGTTTTGCCGTAACTCTCGCCGGCGGCTTTAGCAACTGCTCCGTAACCGTTGTTACATTCGGGCAATTTCTGCTTGATAATGTCAGCTTGAATTGTCACCCCCAAGTGATTTGCTTGACCTGTTAAATCCGCTGCTAAGTGATAATCTTTGTCTTGCTTGAAGATATCGTTGCGGAGATAGCACCACAGAATTGTTGCCATTCCGTATTCGTGAGCGTGGGCAAAAGCTTGACTAACTTCTTGGATTTGCCGCGTCGATTCCGGCGAACCAAAATAAATTGTGGCTCCGACTGCAACGGCTCCTAAATTCCAAGCTTGTTCGACTGATGCAAACATTATTTGGTCGTATTGATTGGGATAAGTCAGCAATTCGTTGTGATTGAGCTTGAGAATGAAAGGGATTTTGTGCGCGTATTTGCGAGAGACGCTTCCCAAAACTCCCAGGGTTGTCGCAACGGCGTTGCATCCTGCGGAGAGTGCTAGTCTGATGATGTTTTCGCTGTCAAAATAGATGGGATTTGGTGCAAAAGAAGCGCCCGCCGAGTGTTCGATTCCTTGGTCTACTGGTAGGATCGATAAATAGCCAGTATTTGCCAAGCGTCCGCTAGAATAAAGTTGCTGGAGCGATCGCAAGACTTGAGAAGAGCGATCGGTTTGAGCAAAAATGCGATCGACCCAATCCGGGCCTGGCAGGTGCAACAAATCTTTAGAAACTTTCGCTTGATGGGTGAGCAAGTCTTCGGCTTCGTCGCCCAGCAAAGATGCGATCGAACTGGGAACTGATAGTGTAGCTGTCATGCAGATTTCCCTCTCAATTTCAATTGCAGGCTGATGATTGCAGATATTAGCCTTGCTGATATTGTAGCAAATAATTCATATTTTCGATCCAGGCAATTATCAGCCAACTTTTTAATAAGATTAGAGACAACAGCAGCGGGACGCGCTACTCTAGAATAAGCTGGCAGTTCCGCAGCAGCGAAAACACCAGCGATCGCCTATCGACACACAACTCTGCCATCACAATGTCACACACTTACTTTGATTCTGAAAACGCTCACAAATCCTTCGAGATGCCCGGTGCCAGACCCCACTACAACCCCGATCGCCCCGGACAAGTAGAGCATATTTTCCTCGATTTAGTGCTGGATATTCCCAAACAAAGTTTTCGCGGCACTTGCAGCATCCGCATAAATCCAGTCCGCAGCGGTATTGACAAATTAACCTTAGATGCGGTAAATCTCAATATTAAATCGGTAAAAATTGGCGAAACCGAGCAAAATTTCGACAGCGACGGCGAAGTGCTGGAAATTCAACTGCACGAACCAACAGTAGCTTACGAACCAATTACAATTGCGATCGCATACTCGGTCGAAAAACCCCAGCGCGGCCTCTATTTCGTCGGCCCAGACAAACACTATCCCGACAAACCAACCCAAGTTTGGACTCAAGGCGAAGACGAAGATTCCCGCTTCTGGTTTCCCTGTTTCGACTATCCCGGACAACTTGCAACTTCCGAAATTAGAGTGCAAGTTCCGAAACAACTTTTTGCAATATCTAACGGCGAATTAATTAGCACAAAAAATGAGGGCGACGATAAGATTTATCACTGGTCGCAAACCCAGATCCACCCAACTTATTTAATGACCTTAGCCGTCGGAGATTTTGCCGAAATCAAAGACGAATGGAACGGCAAACCAGTTAATTATTACGTCGAAAAAGGCCGCGAAGCCGACGGTAAGCGCAGCATGGGCAAAACGCCCAAAATGATTGAATTTTTCTCTAAAGCATTTGGCTATCCTTACCCTTTTCCTAAATATGCTCAAGTCTGCGTCGATGATTTCATCTTCGGCGGCATGGAAAATACTTCGACAACTTTGCTAACAGATAGGTGCTTGATAGATGAACGCGCTAGCCTCGACAATCGCGCTACAGAAAGCTTAGTTGCTCACGAATTAGCTCACCAGTGGTTCGGTGATTTAGTAGTAATTAAACATTGGTCTCATGCTTGGCTGAAAGAAGGTATGGCTTCTTATTGCGAGGTGCTATGGACTAACGAAGAATACGGCAAAGAAGACGCGGCTTATTATATGTTAGGTGAAGCCCGCAATTATTTAGCTGAAGACAGTTCTCGCTACCGCCGCCCGATTGTTACTCACGTTTACCGCGAAGCCATTGAATTGTACGATCGCCATTTGTACGAAAAAGGCGCTTGCGTGTATCACATGATTCATGCCGAGTTAGGCGACGAGCTATTTTACAAAGCAATTCACACTTTTGTGCGGGATAACGCTCACAAAACTGTAGAAACGATCGATTTGCTAAGGGCGATCGAAAAGGCGACCGGCCGCAATTTAATGTTTTTGTTCGATCAGTACGTTTATCGCGGCGGTCATCCAGATTATAAGGTTGCTTATTCCTGGGACGGCGATAGCAAATTAGCCAAAGTGACTGTCACACAAACTCAGATCAAAGATAGCAAAAAGGACAACGGTAATAGCAAAGATGTCTTCGACCTAAAAATTCCGATCGGCTTCGGTTATAAGCCGGAAAAAGATGCAGACGAGGGAAGTGCTGCTAATATAAAAACTTTCACTGTTCGAGTGCACGAACGCGAGCAAAGTTTCTATTTTCCATTAGAAGAGAAGCCCGCTTTTATTAGTTTTGATGTCGGAAATAAATACTTAAAAACCGTTGTTTTAGAGTATGGAGTTGCCGAATTAAAAGCTCAGTTGCAGTTTGACCCTGACCCGGTTTCCCGGATTTATGCAGCCAAAGCTTTGGCGAAAAAGGGAGGACTGGAAGCTGTGAAAGCGCTGTCAGAAGTTCTCAAAAAAGATCGGTTTTGGGGGGTGCGGGCTGAAGTAGCTACTCAGTTAGTTGAAATTAAACTCGACCAAGCTTTTGAAGGTTTAGCAAGTGGTTTGAAAGATAAAGATGCTAGGGTTCGCCGCGCTGTGGTGAATGCGCTGGGCCAAATCAAGACTCACGAAACTTATAAGGCGCTGAGGTCGATCGTCGAAAAAGGCGACGACAGCTATTATGTAGAAGCGGCCGCAGCTAGTGCTATGGGCTCGATCGCAGGGGCGAATCCCGACGAAAAACCGACGGACGAACAGGTACTCAAAGAGTTAAAATTGGTTTTGAAAGAGCGTCAGGGCTGGAATGAGGTTGTGCGATCGGGGGCTATTTCCGGTTTGGCGCAAATGAAAACTTCGGAAGATGCGCTGAACCTGATTTTGAAATACACAGCCGTTGGTACTCCGCAAGCTTTGCGATTAGCTGCAATTCGTTCTTTGGGGACAATTTCTACAGGTCAAACTAAGCTTAATTTAGAACGAATTTTGCACCGATTGGCAGAATTATCTAAAGAGACGTTTTTCTTGACTCAAGTATCTGTGGTAGTGGCTTTAGGACAGATGGAAACTCGCAAAGCCATTCGGATTTTGCGTTCTTTAGCTGACCAAACTCCCGACGGCCGCGTCCGTATGATGGCTGATGAAGCTGTGCAAAGAGTGCAGAAAAATGTCGGTTCCGATGCAGCGGTGAAGCAGTTGCGGGAGGAGTTAGACCAGGTGAAGAAGGAGAATCAAGATTTGAGGAGTCGGATGGAAAATTTGGAGGCTAAGGCGAAGAAAGATTAGAGTAAAAACCGCATACCGGCGCAGATAGAGGCAGATTTGGGCGATCGGCTTTTATCTGCGCGCGAGTATTACAATATTATTTTCCAGCTGCAGTGCATCTACATTTGCTACTTTCAACAGAGGGAAAGCGAAATATGTCTGTTCTCTACTATGTTGTTGTCTCAAATGGTGAATTATCTAGAATCAGGCGTGCAGTTTTTATTGTTTAGTTGGCAACTATTGATCGGACTTATGCACGGGTGGCGAGAAACCGGGTTTTTTTACGAAAATCCTGCGCTGTAGCCCGGAGATTCGGCAAAAAACCCGGTTTCTTTAGTTAATCGGAGTTACGCACGGGTGGCGAGAAACCGGGTTTTTTTACGAAAATCCTGCGCTGTAGCCCGGAGATTCGGTAAATAATCCGGTTTCTTTAGTCCTATGCGTCAGTCCTATATTAATCTAGTTGCAGGAGCTTTTGCACCCAGAAATATTGCCAAAATTATGAGTATAACCGCTGTATTGATAGAACAATCGGGAGTAATTCCCTACCGCATTCAAGACGGAAAAATTGAAGTAATGGTGATTACTTCTTCAACCGGTAAGCGCTGGGTGATTCCCAAAGGGTTAATTGAACCTGACATGACTCCCCAAGATTCCGCCGCCAAGGAAGCTTGGGAAGAAGCAGGTTTGTTGGGTCAAGTGTTCCCGGATTTGCTGGGAACTTACGAATATCAAAAGTCTGGCTATACTTGTCAGGTAGAAGTATTTTTAATGCAAGTGCAAGCAGTTCTAGAAAATTGGCCGGAAGCTAGCAAGAGAAAGCGGCAGTGGGTAAGTATTCCTAAAGCAATTAAGCGGGTTAATGAACCGGAACTCAAACTCATTTTGGGTGATTTGCCGCATCGGTTCTGGTGAAGAGTCATGGGTAAGGGCGGGTTGACCAATACTTTGGTTTTCAACCATAAATTCGGGTGAACTCGCTAAAAGAACAACATGACTGAAGACTATATTCTGTAAGATTCTGGAGATGCGATGGCCATGCCATCTCCTAAGATGACCAACCTTAACCCGATTAAAATTCTTTCCCTCAATGACTTGCGCGACAACAAGCCCGAACGTCTAGGCTGGTCACTCACCTTCGGAGCCATCTGTGCAGATGCAGCCGCCGTTTGTCTCGACGATGGAGGACACTCTCATTGCTGATGAACTGCGTGACCTGCTTATAGAAGAAATTTACTCGCAGCGCCAAGCGATTGGAGCTTAATTTATTTAGGCGTTAGCGGAGAGGAAAGGAATGCTTTCGGCTAAGTTATCCTTAACTTCAATTCCCTGTTTTTTCGCCCAAAACTGACTCAAAAAGTGAATTTGCCGCAAACCGACAATTAAATTTAAACCTGGTACAAACATCCACCAAACAGTTAGCGGTTCTTTGATTCCCTCTTGGCGATACAATTCGTTAACTGTGTTGTAAAGTTTGAACTGCACGATGTAAATCCAAGCAATACCCACGAAGGAAAACCAACCAAACCATCCGGGAACGTCGGGATCGAATATCCGCAAAGCTTGGGGAATGGCTACTCCTAAAACAAAGGGCAATAAGCAAAGTGTCCCCGACCAACTCTTGCCGTTATAACTCCGCAATTCTTCTTGAATAATCCATTTGTACCAGCCGTAATATAGTAGCAAGCTGACTCCCGACCGCAAAATTACTTGCCACAAAGACCGGGGTTTTCCTAAAGGTTTGTCGGACATTTTTAGATGTAAGATATGAATGACTTTATTGATTATATTAATATTTGTTAATTATTGCAAAAGTGCTTCTCGGATCGATCGCGCGGTTGCAGGGGCCAGCAGCACACCGTTGCGATAGTGGCCGCTAGCGATCAGAACGTGGCTGTTACCGGGAAGCGCCTCGATAATTGGGGCGGGCCGCCCTTCCGGGCGCGGGCGCAATCCCGACCATTGCTTGATAATTTCAGCTTCTGCTAAGGCCGGACAAAGTGCGATCGCCCTTGCCATCACTTCATCCAACATATCAGCATTCGCCTGAACTTCCCCGCCATTTTCCGAAAACTCCACCGTCGCCCCCACCCAATATTCTTGATTTGCCAAAGGCACAATGTGAACGTCATCACAAGTAATTACTGGCGCAAAATCAGGGTTTCCTAGAGGATTTTTTGACCGCAAATGCAGCGCTTGTCCCAACACCGGGCGAATGTCAACCAACTGATTTAACGATGCAGTGACAGCAGCAGAACCCAAACCAGCCGACACAATTAGGCGATCGAACTCGCCACTAGCAGCAATCGCGGCCCCTTCAACTTCCACCCCAAACTCAAAAATCACTCCATTGCGTTCCGCAGCATCCACCAAAGCCAGAGTTAGCGCGATCGGATCGACTTGCCGGTCTTGAGGTGAATAAATTGCTGCAATAATCTGATCATTTAAATAAAGATGAGGGCAAAACTCGCGCACTCGTTCCACATCCCAAAGTTCCAATTTCCAACCTTGAGACTCGCGAATTGCGATCAACTTTTCCCACTTACTTAAATCCTCTCCCTCCGAACACAGCATTAAAATTCCCTGTTTGTTAAACGGAATTTTCCGCCCCGTAACTGCTTCCAATTCAGGAATCAAAGTTTCGTAGCGCTGAAGGCTGGTTTCCCTCAATTTCCAACTTCTGCCCTTAGTTTTGTGACTGATCACTCCCATCAAAACGCCGAGGGCTGCACCAGTAGAACCTTGTGCCGGCTGCTGTTTGTCGAATACAGTGACTTTTAGTTCGGGGGATTTACTTAGTTCAAAGGCGATGGAAGCCCCAATAATACCGCAACCAATAATTGCAACGCGAATCATTCAATTTTAGATTTTAGATTTTAGATTTTATAAAAGAAGAAGACCGGGCGGTTGAAACCACGTCTATACAAACAAAACCCGCCGACGCGGGTTGAAGAACGGGCAGTAAAAATTAAGTTTTACTTTATTTTCTTCAGTCCGCGAAGGCAGACTTCGTTTTTGTAGGTGCGGTTTCAACCGCCGTCTTATCTAAAGTGATTAAGCTTTAGGAATTAGCTGCAAGAAGGTATCGAAATCATTGACAGCTTTTTGATAGCTGGCCGTGACTTTTGCATAGTCAAGCCCTTTAGCAGCAAGATCAATGTTAACCAACTCGGTAAACAAACTCTTAGTTAAATCAACAGCTTGTTGTTGAGAACTAGGCAACAAACTCGCAGAGACGGTTTTCATGGTGTTCCGCAAGTCGCCTAGAGGCCCGTGAATGTAAGTTCTGGTATCAATCCAATTCCGTTTTTGAATTAGGGTTCCCAGTTTATCCATGCGCGATCGGAACTCTGTCAGGCTAGGAACATAGCGCTGAATTTGCTGGGTCTGGGCTGCTGTGTAAGTCGTTGGAACTTTTGCTTCGACACTGCTGCAACTAACCAGAAATGCCATCAAAAACGCCATCATCAAGGCAAAAAATGAACGGGGACGAGTCATATCGATTTTAGATTTTAGATTTTAGATTTCTCGTTCTCAGGAAGAGGCTGGGAATGCAGCTCGGCGAGGAGCTGGTTCACTGACCTAGCACCGAGGGTTATGTACAAAATATTATTTTACCTCCTGGCGGCGCAGAAAAGTGATCACAGCATTGCCAACTTTTTCTGACCAATGTTCTTGAGGATAATGCCCCGCTTGTTCCAGTGTGACTAACTCTGCATTTTGCAGGGAACCGACTAGCTTTTGAACTGGTTCAACACTCAGCCAAGGATCTGTCAAACCCCAGACAAATAAAGTTGGTCGAGTCCATCCTTTCAAGCCGGATTCAATTTCTGCCATTGACTGCGGCAATTGAATATTGCGGACTGTATTCATCAGCGATCGACCTGCATCCGAACTCTTCAAAAACGGGCGACGGTAAACATCTAAATCCTTGTCTGATATTGTCTGGCGGCTGCCACCTTCGAGAGTTCTGTCAACCAAAAGCGGGTCTTGCGTCATCATGTCGCCAATAAAAGGCAGCCCCAACTGCTGCATTTTCCAAGGCAACTTGATATCTGGTGAAACTGGTGTATTTATGATGGCTAGACGCTCAATTTTATCGGGATTGCGTAAAGCGTATTGAATGCCGGCTGAAGCTAAAAATCCTTGGACAACGAGGTAAAATCGGTCTAATTCTATAGCTTGAATAAAGCCAGCGAGGGCATCAACAAAAGCATCGGGAGTGTAGGCAAAGTCGCGCTTGTCTGGTTTTGTCGATCGCCCGTAGCCCACCCAATCCGGCGCGATCGATCTAAATCCCTGTGCCGCCAAATCCGGCATCATTACAGTCCAGGTAAAACTCTGGGACGGCAAACCGTGCAGCAGCAGTACGGGCGGTTTCTCAGTTTCGTTAACCGGATTTGTTTCCCGATAAAACCATTGCAGCGGGCCTACTTCAACTATTTTCTCATCAATTGACATTATTTTACTTATTATTTATTAAAGAATAAGGCGGGTATTCCCCGCCCTACTTACCTAATAGTTGGGTGTGCACAGAGCACACATTAGTATCAACTTAAGCCTCCAAACTTTTGTATCTCAGCTTTGTATCGAAGTCTCGATCCCCCTAAATCCCCCTTAAAAAGGGGGACTTTGATAAGACTCTTGTTCCCCCCTTCTTAAGGGGGGTTAGGGGGATCGAGGCCTAATCGTCAGACCGTAGTCTGGCACTACATAAGAGGTTAAGTTGATACTAATGACAGAGCACCTTACCCAACTAATCAAAGTCCCGCTTAGAAATTCATTTCAGCAGCTTGAACTTTTTCGACCTGTTTCTTCTTGAGAACCAGCATGATTTGAGCCAGCATGGTTATAGCCACGAAAGCCATCAATCCTTTAACTCTACCTGCACTTTGCAGCACAATTTCCACATCTTTTTGACCAAAGCCACCCACATTAGGATTGCTCGTCAAAAGTTCGCCGGCTGCAACGGTTTGTCCTTCGGTAACAATCAGTTCTGGGCCTGCTGGAATCGTATCAACAACCGCTGCACCTTCTGCCGGTTGAATTGTCACTTCATAACCGCCAGCTTCCGGTTGAGCAATCTTAGAAATGCTGCCAGCTACCGAAGCATTGTAAACAGTATTATTGCTCTTTTCGCCAGTAGGATAAACCTGACCGCGGCCGCGGTTGCCACCAACATAAATTTGGTATTTGCCGTAGTGAACCGACTTGTCAGTTTCCGGATTCGGCGACAAAACTGGGAATACCAATTCTTTGTACTGTTCTCCCGGTACTGGGCCCACTAAAACAATATTTTCTTGGGTTTCGCTGTAAGGTTGGAAGTAAAGATCGCCGACTTTTTCCTTCATTTCTTCAGGAATTCTGTCAGCGGGAGCAATCTTGAAACCTTCGGGCAACATCACAACTGCGCCGACATTCAAGCCGCCTTTGCTGCCGTCGCCGACAACTTGCTGCACGTTAGTATCGTAGGGAATCTTGACAATAGCTTCAAACACCGTATCTGGCAAAATAGATTGCGGTACTTCAACTTCAGTCACTTTTGCACCGAGGTGACAGTTAGCACAAACAATGCGACCTGTTGCTTCGCGGGGAGTAGCGGGTGCTGTTTGCTGGGCCCAGAAAGGGTAAGCAAATGCTGCTTGGGGAAGTGCGATGTCGCTGGTGAGGAAAAATCCTGCGGCTGCGATCGCAATTAAGGCTGTTTTCGCGATCGTCCTGGCACTGCGGCGAAATATCGCAGATAAATTAGTTTGTGGCATTAGAGTATTCAATCTCAAAGGTCAGACAATTTAGTCATTGGTCATTAGTCATTGGTCATTAGTTATTGGTCATTAGTCATTGGTCATTGGTCATTGATCATTAGTTATTGGTTATTGGTTATTTGTTATTGGTTATTGGTTATTTGTTATTGGAACTAACTACTAACTACTAACCACTAACGAGTAACGAGTAACGAGTAACGACTGGCTACTAACTACTGACTGCTGACTGCTGACTGCTGACTAATGACGAACAACTAAGACCACCAAGGTGCTTCGCCGGTGCGGAAATCTGTTTCTTTCCAAGTTGTAAAAGCGATCTTGTCATCTGCGACAGTGGCGTGGGCCAGGGCCAGAGACAAAGGCGCGGGGCCGCGTACCACTTTGCCCTCATTGTTGTATTGAGAACCGTGGCAAGGACAGATAAACTTGTTTTCGCTAACATTCCAAGGCACGACGCAACCCAAGTGAGTGCAAACTGCATTGATGCCGTAGTCGGCGAGAGATAAGTCTTCTTTCACCACAAGATAGGTGGGGTCGCCTTTGAGGCCTTGGGCTAAGGTACGATCGCCCGCAGGGTGCGAAGTCAAATATTCGCTAACGATGATGTCGTTACCCAAAGCATCTTTAGCTGTCACTCCGCCGCCAACTGCCCCACTCGACGGAGGAACAAAATATTGGACAACGGGATAGAGTGCGCCCAGTGCCACACCTGTGACTGTACCGAACGTCAGCAAATTCATAAATTGGCGACGCCCCATATCGGGAACATCGGGATTTCCAGCAGAAGATTGAGCCATGACCTGCCTTTACGGTTTTAAGTTACGTTTGTTTGTTAGCTGTTAGCGAACCTGTACGTGCAGACAACTGGGATAATTGCCGTTAATCTGCTAGCACAAATTTCAGGCCGCGAAAATTCCTTTTAAGAATGCGCCTTCCAGCCTTTATTAGAGTATTATTACATTTTTTGAACTTTGTCTTTTATTGTTTAATGGATTAACTCAGGAGCAACCATGACGGGCAAGGATTTACACCAGCTACTGCTAGAAAAATGGGGAAAGTCTTACGATATCAGATTGCGGCGAACGCGGGGCAAGATTTTTGTGCAAGTTATGTGGAAATATCTAGAACAGGTGTCTTTTCCGATGACGGAGGCTGATTATTTCGAGCATTTGGATGCGGTGGCCAATTACCTTAACGGCTGGGGCAGCACGGCACAGGTGAGAGAATTTATCGTAACTACTCGCGATCGCCCGCGCTTGGGTAAAGCTGTCAGCGTTCCCCTAGATTTGGGTGAAAGAGCCTCGGAGTGGTTGCTAGACGAGTTTTGAGTCCGTTGTCCGTTGTCAGTTGTCCGTTGATAGTTGTCCGTTGTCCGTTGCTCATCTCGTGGCGTGTAAAGTTTTATGTCTAACCGGGACTCAATTTTTCGGGTTCAAAGTCCCAAGCATCGTGATGCGAAGCTGTTAACAGAGATACAGGCGGTAAAAAATCAAGCTATCGCCCAACTAATTTCCGCAGTTTTTTTGATTCAAACTCTTGTATTGCAGGCTTTCCGGCGTACCATACCGTAGGATGGAAGTGCGACAACAACCTTTGGGGCTGCTTAATTTAGGGCGATCGGACTTCTAGCTTACCAAAATCATCGGAACCAATTTCTGTCAACAATTTCACATACAATGAGGTTCAGATATCTTGTGAAATTTAGGAGAATGTTGTAATGGGTGTTGCACTGGGAATGGTTGAAGTCTTAGGATTTCCCGCTGCAGTAGAAGTTGCGGACTCAATGGTGAAAGCAGCCAGTGTTACTTTAGTTCGCTATGAGAAAATAACCCGCGCCTACTGGACAATTATAGTGCGAGGAGATGTTTCTGAAGTGCAAGCAGCAGTGGCTGCTGGAATTGAATCAGTTAAAAAGGTCGATGGCGGAAAGTTGCTATCGTATCACATAATTGCTCGTCCCCACGAGAATCTCGATTACATTTTGCCGATCGGCTACACTCCTGAAGTCGAACAGTTCCGAATGTAGTCAAAGTTTTGACAAAACTTGGGTGTTGAATTTTAACTTTTAGTAATTATAGAGGCGCGGGCGATCGTGTCTCTATATTTTTGGGGCTAATTCATATTAAATCCGGTAGCATCGGATCGGCCCAGATCCCCCCTAGCCCCCCTTAAGAAGGGGGGGACAAGAGTCACATCAAAGTCAACCCCTACTCCCCTTCTTAAGGGGGATTTAGGGGGATCTGGACTCGAATAAAAGCGATATTCCTCATGGGTTTTAGGCGATTGTTGTCACCTATCGATCGATGCAGATAATCCAATCAACCAGTAATCAAATCACGGGCAGGAATGATAGAAGCACTCGAAACTCCCTTCAGAATCCCTATAGCGGTAGGGCTTCCAACCTGACGAATCTCCGTATCTAAACCATTATTAATCGACCCAAAAGTGATGTCTGCAAACGGAGCGCGAGAACGTACCAACAGTTTATCTTCACCTGGTTTGAAGTCAGCAATAGTATCTATTCCCACCACGGTTCTCCAAAGCCTAAACTTGTCAGCCCCCCTGCCACCAACGAGATAGTCATCGCCGCTGAAGCCAAACAATAAGTCGTCGCCCGCCCCCCCAATCAGCGTTTCGCTGCCCTCTCCACCAAGGAGAGTATCGTTATACCTAGAACCTATCGCTACTTCGATGCCGGAGAGGGAGTCTATGCCGCCCTGCCCGTCGGAAGCCCGACCTAACCCAGACCCGTCACCGACAGCCCCCAACTGGAGATAGACGCCAGTTCCTACAATACTGTAAGATACTGTGTCGATGCCATCGCCGCCATAGAGCAAGTCATTGCCATCCCCGCCATAGAGAAAGTCATTGCCAACCTGGGCATTGAGATTGTCATTGCCATCCCCACCATAGAGAAAGTCATTGCCAACTTGGCCATTGAGATTGTCATTGCCATCCCCGCCATAGAGATTGTCATTGCCAACCTCGCCATTGAGATTGTCATTGCCAACCCCCCCATCGAGAAAGTCATTGCCAACCCCGCCATAGAGATTGTCATTGCCAACCCCGCCATCGAGAAAGTCATTGCCAACCCCGCCATCGAGAACATTGTCATCGCCAACCCCGCCATAGAGAAAGTCATTGCCAACCTCGCCATAGAGAAAGTCATTGCCAACTCCGCCATAGAGAAAGTCATTGCCATCCCCGCTATAGAGGATGTCATCGCCAACTCCGCCATCGAGATTGTCATTGCCACCCCCGCTATAGATGAGGTCATCGCCAACTCCGCCATCCAGCCAGTCATTGCCATCCTCGCCATAAAGAGTATCATTGCCAACCCCGCCATAGAGACTGCCATTGCCAAATCCGCCATCCAGCCAGTCATTGCCATCCCCGCCATAAAGAGTATCATTGCCAACCCGGCCAAAGAGAAAGTCATTGCCAAGTCCGCCATCCAGCGAGTCATCCCCCTCCAAGCCATCCAGCCAGTCATCCCCCTCCAGACCAGAGATGGTGTCATTGATATCAGGGAAAGGGCCAGGGCCGTATAAGTAGTCAGGGCCCGAAGTGCCAGTTATTGTTGCCATATATTTAATTTCCGATTGAGATTAAGAAACTGAAACCGTCAAAAAGGTAAAAATCTACAGTGTGAATTTTTCAAATGAACTTACTAAAAAATCCACCCAAAAAACCAACAAGTCTCCTATCTTAGGCAGCCAGAAAACTCAAAAGATATAGCTAGACTTCAGTGAGCCAGGTTGACTCTCTTGCTGAATTTTTACGTTCTTGTTCAGTAATTTCACTGTGTGAGTATGTTATCTCTAAGTCGAATACTCAGGATCGGCTCGTGTCAAATCTTCATGTAAACCTTAAAAACTAAATCATTAATATAACTTATGATTGCCAGCCCAACGCCTAAAAAATAGTGTGAATTAAGGCTCAAAACCTTGACTCCAGACACCTAACACTAAACTTTGCTAATGTGAATTTTATATTCTATATTAAATACTTATCAAACAGACACTAAATCAGCAAAGATTATCAGATAAAACAATCAACTTACTCAAATAGCTGAGAAGCTTAGCTTTACACAATGTTTATAAGCTTACTTAAGTAAATAGGGAATTCGCCCTCAAAATAGCTGAAGCGATGTTTTTAAGATAAGTTGACAACAATCCCAATCTCGGCTAAAAATAGCAGACAATGTTAGCAACTTCAGATGTTCGGTAACTTTTACATTGTCTGCTATTCTTAATTCTCATCGCCCTAAAAGCTTCACCAAACCAACCCCGCCAAAATACAAGCTCAGCACCGCACCTCCTAAAAGACTTTGCGTTAAAGGGTCAGTAGAAGGCGTTAAAACCGCTCCCAAAACCGCCGCTCCCAAGACTACATAACGCCAGCCCGATAGCATTTGCTTAGAAGAAACTATGCCCAAAACACCGAGCAATACTTGAACGATCGGGATTTGAAAAGCTAAGCCTGTGCTGAACATTAACAACAGCACAAATTTAAAGTATTTGTCGATCGACCATAATTGCTCTACAACATCCGCCCCGTAGGTAACAAAGAAGTTCAACGCCGCCGGAATCAGAGCGATATAAGCAAATACTAACCCGCCCAAAAAGAGGAAACTAGAACCCAAAAACACGGGCCCGAGCAACCCACGTTCTTTGCGAGTCAAACCTGGTAGCACAAATAGCGCTATTTGGTAAAAAATAAACGGACTTGCAATTAGCAAACCGCAGTATCCGGCGACTTCGATCGAAACAAAGAAATACTCGCCCGGAGCTAGTTGCAAAAACTTGACTGGCCCGGCGGGTACTTCTAGCAATTGTACGATCGGCTTAACTGTCAAAAAGCAACCAACTACACCGATTGCTACGGCAATTAGCGAGTAGAAAAGTCGCTGCCGCAATTCTTCTAAATGGTCGAATAAAGACATTTCAACTTCGTCGGGAAGTTCGTCTAGAAATTCGTTTTCGAGGTTGCGGGAACCCATGAAACTGTCTGCGATTGATGCAATGCTATTTTCCGGGATAACTTTTTCGTCTTCTAAGTTATCGTCGGCGATTGGTGCAATGCTATTTTCCCGGATAACTTTTTCGTCTTCTAAGTTTTCGTCTTCTAAGTTGCTGACATCCGTGAAATCATCGGCGATTGGTGCAATGCTATTTTCCGGGCTAACTTCTTCACCTTCTAAGTTGCTGACATCCGTGAAATCATCGGCGATTGGTGCAATGCTATTTTCCGGGATAACTTCTTCATCTTCTAAGTTGCTGACATCTACAGAATCATCGGCGATTGGTGTAATGCTATTTTCCGGGATAACTTCTTCGAGGTTGTTGTCGGAATCTTGTTCGGATGTCTCCAAGTCTGAGGGCACAGTCATAGGTATTTTGGATTTTATTTAAGTTTTACGTTTATTGGTCTGGGATGCAGGTAGAATCAAAAACCTGTTTCCGGGTTAAGGTCGATCGCCCTTTTTACTGTAACTCCAACCGCGCAATTTTGGGCTAACCCTTGCCACGTAAGATATATAATGTCTGAGTCGTGTTGGTCAAACATAGTTTTTTTAACCGTCAATGACGATCGCAATTTTGCCAACAGCGCGGCCAGTTTCGCTGTAAGTGTGGGCTGCGGCTACTTCTTGCAAGCTGTAAGTGCGATCGACAATCGGCTCAACTTTATCGGATTCTATTAACTCCCGCAAAGCCTCTAAATCGCTCGTGTTGGCATTGGCTAGAATAAATTTAGCTTTTTTACCAGACATAAACCAGCTCGTCAACATCGGTGCGAGGTTGTCTAAACTCGGCAAAGTCGAGATATAAACTCCCTCTGGTTGCAGCACTTTTTCGCATTCAGCAAATGTTCTTGTCCCGACAGCATCTAAAATTATATCATATTTATCGGTTTGTTGAGTAAAGTCAATTTCTGCGTAATCCAGGACACAATCGGCTCCCAAACTCTTGATAAATTCTATGTTTTTAGCGCTGCAAACTCCCGTTACTTCCGCATTCATTGCTTTCGCAACTTGCACGGCAAAAGTGCCAACTCCGCCGGAAGCACCGTTAATCAATACTTTATTTCCGGCTTGAATTTCACCCAAATCTCTCAGCGCTTGCAAAGCAGTTAAACCTGCGATCGGTACTGCTGCTGCTTCTGCATGAGTGATGTTTTTCGGTTTAATTGCTGCATCCGATTCTGGCACTGCCGCGTATTCGGCACAAGCACCGCCATTCAGGGGATTTAAAAATGTATAAACTTCATCTCCTGGTTGAAATTTGGTGACTTCCCGGCCGACTTCCACGACTACTCCCGATATGTCAGAACCGACAATTCGAGGAAAGTTAAATCCTGTCAATAGTTGCAGGTGTCCTTGCCGGATTTTCCAGTCTACGGGATTGACGCTGCTAGCGCGAACTTTGATTAACAATTCGTTTGATTTGGCGATCGGCTTTTCTAATTCTCGGTACTGCAATTCCTCGGCGGAACCGTAGCGATCGAACGCAACTGCTTTCATGGCAAATTTTCCGGTCTATTTTTAATAAAAGACTCAATCCTTTACAATTACAGCACATTCCATCTAAATGTGACATAGTAAATTGAGGAAGCCTTGTAGCAGCGGGCGATCGACTCTTGCAGGCCTCCAGACAATGGGCAGGCGTGAGGCAATGGGTTCGCTGGCGAGCGTGCGATCGGCTAGCGATTAAAATTAATAGGGACGGGGCGGGCGATCCCATAACCCTGAGCATAATCTACTCCAATCTCCCGCAATTTTTCTAAGATAGTCTCGTCTTCGACAAACTCAGCTATAGTTTCAAGATTCATCGCATGGGCAATACCATTAAAGCCTTCAACGATCGCTTGAGAAATCAAATTATGACTAATATTCTTGACAAAAGCACCATCAATTTTTAGATAATCAACTGGTAAATTAATCAGATATGCAAAGGAACTCAACCCACTGCCAAAATCATCTAAAGCAAAGCAACACCCAATCTTTTTGAGTTCGCTCATGAAATATCTGGCTTGCTCAAAGTTTGCGATCGCTGCGGTTTCCGTGATTTCAAAACCAATGGTTTGTGGGGGGACTTTGTAGCGAGAAAATTGTTCGATCAAAAACCTCAGAAACTGATTGTTACTAATGCTAGCCCCCGAAAGGTTGATCGTATACAATCCTTGATTAACAACATCTTTCTTCGGTAACTTGTGATAATTAGAGAAAAAAGTTTCGATTACCCAATAATCGATTTCTGTTATCAAACCGTAACGCTCGGCGGCGGGAATAAACTCATTTGGAGATACTATTTCTCCATTTTCGTCTAGCATTCTGAGTAAAAGCTCATAATGCTCTACCAATGGTTTAGAGGTAATAGAGACAATCTTTTGGTAATAGAGACAAAAACGATTGGTTTCCAGCGCTCGACTGATTTTGGAAACCAACTGCCTCTCACCACGTTGTTTAATTAGTTCGCTATCATCTAGACTATAAATATGAACACAGTTGCGGCCTCTGGCTTTGGCCGCATAACAAGCTGCATCAGCCGCTCCCAGAAGATCCCTCAAATCTTGGCTGTTTTGGTCAATAGCAACAACTCCAATGCTGACTCCGATGATAAAGGTTTTGCCATTCCAAATAAACCGAAACTGATGCACTAGGTCTTTGAGATTTTCCGCAATCTGAGCTGCTTGAGATAGTGGACATTGAGTGAGCAAAATACCAAATTCATCACCTCCCAAGCGAGCCAGTGTGTCACTAGCACGGACTCCCTGTTGAATAAGTGCGGTGATTTGGCGCAGTAGCTCATCGCCAGCAATATGACCTACGGTATCGTTAACGACTTTGAACTGATCTAAATCTAAATAACAAAGAGCGTGCTGGTGATTGCTATCTTGAACAGAGGCGATCGCCTCAACTAGCTGCTGCTCAAATCTTCGACGGTTGATTAACCCTGTCAGGGCATCGTGATTCGCTTCCCAAGAGAGTTGACGGGTGAGATAGCGCGATTCAGTAACATCATGAAAGACGATTACTGCCCCGATAATTTGACCTTGACGGTCTCGAATCGGTGCTGCCGAGTCAGCAATCGGATACTCGGCTCCATCATGGCAAATCAGAATAGTATTGTTAGCTAAACCCACAATTTGCTCCTCTAATAGAGCCTTCTTTATGGGATCCTCTACTGGCTCTCGCGTTACTTGATCGACAATTAGGAAGACTGTAGAAAAAGGAACTCCTTGAACCTCATGACTCTTCCAGCCTGTCAGTCGCTCAGCTATAGGATTCAAATATCTTACATTACCTTGGGCATCTGTAGTAATAACTCCATCACCAATTGATTGCAGTGTCACTTGAGCCAATTCCTTTTCGGCAAAGAGAGACTCTTCGAGACGTTGCCGTTCTTCGATTTCTTTCAACAGACGTAAATTCTGCTTTTGGAGTCTTTGTTGCAGCCTTCCGATAGTTAGGTGGGTTTCGACACGAGCTAATACTTCTTCGACTTGAAATGGCTTAGCAATATAATCTACCCCACCAACAGCCAGCCCTTGCACCTTATTAAAAGTTTCATTAAGCGCACTCAAAAAAATTATCGGAATGCCTGCGGTTTTCTCGTCAGATTTTAATTGTTTACAAACTTCATAGCCATCCTGATCGGGCAACTTAATATCTAGTAAGATTAACTCCGTCGATGGCGATTGGGCGGCTCTGAGCGCCATTGCACCTGTCGTGGCACTGCGAACTTTATAACCCTCTGCCCTCAAAGTATCCCTGAGAAGACGCAGGTTATCAGGCAGATCGTCAACAATTAAAATATTGCCTCGGTAGTTTGTAGCTCGATCGCTAACCCGATCGCTAGTTCTATCGATAATCATACTGATTTCCATAGTTTCTTGCTAGACGACTATAAACATATGCACAAATAGTATAATTGAATTATTAGGTTATAAAGCTCCCTTTACGCAGAAAGAAGTCCTGCGATCCCCGAGATATTGGGGTGGCAAGCGGGCGCAGCCCTGCAAAATCTGAATAGTTCGGTTAGGGGCAGTCCCCCGTGGTTGCCCTTCTTCGCTTCGCCTAACATCAGAAGAAGAGTATTTCAACCCAAGCAGCCGATTTATGAACAAGCGCATTTCTGAAATGGCAAGCTTACTCGTGATTGCGATCGGGTGTCTCGTGCTGCTGGGTTGGCAATTTGACATCTCCCTACTCAAAAGTGGTTTTCCCGGTATGAGTTCGAGCATGAAAGCAAACACGGCACTTTGCTTTTTGCTGGCTGGAGTATCTTTGAGATTGTTGCAGTACCAAAGAACCAGACTCGACGATCGCATCGCTCAAGGCATGGCAGGATTCATAATCATCATCGGTATGCTGACGCTGAGCGAGTATATTTTTGGTTGGAAGCTGGGTATTGATGAGTGGCTTTTCCGAGATTTCGTATCTTCAGCGACTCCTGAACCGGGAAGAATGGGAGTCCATACCGCCCTAAATTTTGTGCTGATGGGAGTAGGGTTGTTACTGTTAGGACAAAATTCCCAACGAGATACTTGGTTGGCTCAGATTTTTAGTAGTGTTGCAGCTTTAATTTCTCTACTAGCTTTATTTACACACTTATTCAATGTCGATATTCTTGAACGGTTGGTCACAATTACGACGACTCAACCCCTAAATACGATCGCCACTTTTTTCATCCTCTATGGAGGAATTTTATTGCTTCGCCCCAAGGAAGGATTAATGCAAGTAGTAACCAGCCCCCTGGTCGGCGGAGTAATGGTTCGGTTGTTGCTGCCTTGGGCGATCACCTTTCCAGTCACACTGAACTGGTTGACTCTTCAGGGACAAAATTTAGGCTGGTATAACGCTAATTTTGGCCATACATTGCGTTCAACTGTTATGGTTTTCTCCTTCTCAACTCTCATCTTGGGGACGGCTCGCTTTTTAAACCAGATAGATTACAAGCGCCAACAAGCCGAAGCAGAAATTAAAAAACTTAACGAAACCTTAGAAATTCTTGTGGCTGAACGAACAGATGCTTTACAAAAATCGCAGGCTCGTTTTGCGGGAATTCTAGAAATCGCTAATGATGCAATCATTTCAGTCGATCGCACTCAACGCATTACCCTGTTTAATCAAGGGGCAGAAAAGATTTTCGGCTATAAAATGCAGGATATTTTAGGGGAGCCACTGAATTTACTGCTGCCAGAACAGTTTAGAGATGCACATCCGCAGCATATCAAACAATTTGCACACTCTTCTACCAGAGCGCGAAAGATGGGAGAACGAGGCGAGATTTTGGGTCGTCGTCGAGATGGAACGCAGTTTTCGGCTGAAGCCTCTATTTCTAGGCTGGAAATGGGAGACGAAACGGTGTTTACCGTTATTCTGCGCGATATTAGCGATCGCAAGCAAGTAGAAGCATCACTGGCTCACATGGCAGCGATTGTGGAATACTCTGGTGAGGCAGTTATTAGCAAGTCATTAGACGGCATCATTTTAAGCTGGAACAATGCAGCAGAAAAAATCTTTGGCTACAAGGCTGAAGAAATCATAGGACAATCGATTGTCATTCTAATTCCATCCAATCTTACCTACGAAGAACAAAAAATCCTAGAAACGATTCGACAAGGAAAAACGATTGAAAACTATGAAACCGTGCGTGTCCGCAAAGATGGACAGCTTATCCACATATCTTGTACCATATCACCTCTGAAGGACACAAGAGGCCAAATTATTGGGTGTTCTGTAATTAAACGCGACATCACAGAGCGCAAACGAGCTGAAATAAATCGCAAACAAATTGAGATGGCTTTACGAAACAGTGAAGAGCAGTTTCGCCATGCGTTTGAAGATGCCTCGATCGGGATGGCGATCGTTTCACTTGATGGGAACTGGATTAAAGTCAATCCTGCCTTATGTCAGATTCTTGGCTACTCCTCAGAAGAGTTGTTAGCGTTAACTTTCCAAGACATCACCCATCCTGACGATTTAGACCTGGATCTTAGTTATGCACATCAACTATTATCAGGAACAATTTCAACTTACCAACTAGAAAAACGGTATTTCCATAAACAAGGACATATTATTTGGATTATCCTTAATGGATCGCTAGTACAAGATGAACAGGGAAATCCACTGCATTTTATTTCTCAAATTCAAGAAATTACCGCTCGAAAAGAAGCTCAAGAAACGCTAGAACTTCAAAGTATTATCATGAATAACATGGCAGGAGGAGTGTGTTTGGTCAAAGCCTCAGACCTCACGATCGTCTACACCAATCCTACCTTTGACGCTATGTTTGGCTACGCAGAGGGCGAACTTGCAGGTCAATCCGTTAGTGTCTTGAATTATGTCGATACAAACGTTACACCAGATGTAACCGTTCTAGATATTGTCACTCAAATTGAACAGACCGGGGAAGCGAAATATGAAGTCCACAATAGAAAGAAAGATGGAACTCTCTTTTGGTGCAGAGTTCATACATCCATGTTTGAACATCCTGAATACGGAACTGTATATGTTGCCGTTCAGGAGGACGCAACAGAGCTAAAACTGGCTGAGCAAGCCTTGCACGCTACCACAAATCGCCTCAACTTTCTTCTAAACTACAGCCCCGTTGTCATTTTTAGCAGTAAACCTGCCGGCGATTATGGAGCAACGTTCATCAGCGAAAATATCAAAGATGTATTGGGCTACGAAAGCAGGGAGTTTTTAGAAGATTCTAAATTTTGGGTGAATCACTTACACCCAGATGATGTAGAACCAGTGGTTAATGGGTTAGCAAATCTATTCGTTAATGATTTTTACTTCCACGAATACCGTTTGAGTCGCTCCGATGGGGTTTATCGCTGGATGCTCGCTCAGCTTAGGCTAATTCGAGATGCTTCAGGTACACCAGTAGAAATCTTGGGATATTTAATTGACATTAGCGATCGCAAACAAGCTGAGTTGGAATTTCAGCAGGCAAATGAAGCAAACCAAGCCAAGACTATCTTCCTAGCCAATATGAGCCACGAACTCCGCACCCCCCTCAACTCTATTTTGGGATTCACGCAATTGATGAGCTATGAGAGCAATCTGACTCCTTCTGTTCAAGAACGTTTACAGATTGTGAATCGTAGCGGTAAACATTTATTGGACTTGATTAACGATATTTTAGATTTATCCAAAATAGAGAGCGGACGGATGACACTCAATCCTTCTGACTTTGATTTGACAAATTTGCTGACATCTATTGAAGAAATGCTGCAATTTAGAGTTCAATCTAAAGAATTACAGCTAGTTGTCGAGCAATATCCCGATCTACCCAGATTTGTGAATAATGATGAGAAAAAACTATATCAAGTCTTAACAAATTTACTCGGTAATGCGATTAAGTTTACCAAGCAAGGAAGCGTCACCCTACGAGTAAGAGCAACCCAAAGAGACGAAACATCCTGTCACCTATGTTTTGAAGTTGAGGATACAGGCGTGGGAATTGCGCCCGCAGAAATCGATAAATTATTTAAGGTATTCGTGCAAGCCCAAGCTGGAAATAATTTGAGTCAAGGCAGCGGGCTTGGTTTAGCGATCAGTCAAAAACTCGTCAAACTCATGGGCGGTCAAATTTGCGTTAAAAGCACTTTGAACCGAGGTAGCACTTTTTCATTTGAGATTGGTGTACAGTTACCTCAAGCAGCATCCTTACCCCCAGAATCAATTAATCAAAGAGTAATTGGTTTAGCTCCCGGACAACAAAGTTACCGCATTCTTGTTGTTGAAGATTTAGAAGAAAATCGCCGCTTGTTAGTTGAGAGCCTTACCTTGGTGGGTTTTGAGGTAAGAGAGGCAAAACAGGGAATGGAGGCACTCTCGCTGTGGGAGAGTTGGCTGCCGCACCTGATTATGATGGATTTACGAATGCCGATCGTGGATGGCTACACTGCTATTAAATATATTAGACAATGCCCTAAGAGCCAAGAAACTGTCATTATTGCTTTAACTGCCAGTGTTTTTGAAGAAGAGCGAGAGAAAGTTCTGATGGCTGGCTTTAACGACTTTATAAGCAAGCCATTTCAGCAGAGAGACATCTTTGACAAAATTGCTAAATATTTGGGAGTGCAATATATCTACGCAGTCGTAGAACAAACTCCACAAAAACAATTAGTTGAAACGGTGTCTGTAGAATATCTATCCATGATGCCCCCTCAGTGGTTAGAACAAATGTATCAAGCCGCTTACTATCTCGATACCGAAGTTATGAATGAATTAATTGTACAAATTCCAGAATCCAAAGCAAGTTTGTCCAAGGCACTAACCGATTATATCAATAATTTTAATTCTGATCGAATTATGGAGCTGATTCGACCTTTGCTGCCGAATCCACTGTAGTTATCGAGTTTAAGGACAAAGAAGCTATAGTGCTGTAACCAGTGGCTATATTTCCAATAGAAACCACCAACATGGGAAAGGATTTGGAAGTTTTTGGAGAGGTATATTGCAGATATCCATCAGCATGAGGAAATGGCATACACATTAGATGGAATGTGCTGTATCATATAGCAATCCTATTTTTGGCGTGAAGGGGATTTATTTTTTTTATTAACCGCAGAGGGCGCAGAGGCCACAGAGAAAGAGAAAAGAGAGACAGAAATGATTGATTTAACCGGAAAGGTAATTTTAGTAACTGGTGGCTCGAAAGGGATTGGTGCAGTGACGGTGCGGACTCTGGTTAATGCTGGGGCTGAGGTGATTTTGCATTACTGTCGCAGTCACAAAGAAGCTGAAGCGGTAGCAGCAAGTGTGGCGCGCGATCGCTGTTATTTATTACCTGCAGATTTAATGCTGGAAAATGCGGCTGCGAGTTTGTGGCGAGATGCGGTCAAATGGCGCGATCATATTGATATTATAGTTAACAATGCCGGGATTATGCAGTCAGCGGGGGTAGAGGACGAGTTCGATATTTGGTCGTCAGCTTGGCAGCAAACTCTACAAGTTAATTTAGTTGCTGTTGCCGACTTGTGCCGGCAAGCAATTCTGCATTTCAAAACTCGCAGTGGCGGTACAATTATTAATATAGCAAGTCGCGCTGCTTTTCGCGGCGATGACCCGAATTATCTGCACTACGCCGCATCAAAAGGTGCTGTTGTTGCTTTAACTCGCAGCATTGCTAGAGGGTTTGCGGCTGATAATATTTTGGCATTTACAGTTGCACCGGGATTTGTCAGTACAGAAATGGCAGATAAGTTTATTCGGGAGTTTGGCGAAGCTGATATTATTCGCGATATCCCGATCGGCAAAATCGCTCCTCCTCAAGATGTCGCCAATACGATCGCCTTTTTAGCCTCTGGTTTAGCCCAGCACGCTACCGGGACAACGATCGATATTAACGGAGCCTCTTATGTGCATTGAGGCAATTACTGTAAAATACCTCTCAAGGCTCACGCTGACATCTTTTAAAACAAACTAATTTATCACTTTAGCAAGACGCTAAAAACATCATAAATCCTTTATGGTTAGATAAAAAGATAGTCTGAGGAAATTTGATTATGACAACCGATAATGGTAGCAACACAAAACGAGTTGCCATACTCATCGAAAATGGAGTTGAAGATTCCGAATTTTTAGTTCCTTACAACGCCTTAAAACAAGCAGGGTTTGAAGTAGTTGTCCTTGGTTCGCGGACAAACGAAAAGTATGCAGGGAAACAAGGAAAAGTTGCCCAGCAGGCTGACGGAACTACCACAGAAGCAGTACCCGCAGAATTCGATGCAGTGATAATTCCCGGCGGCATGGCTCCTGATACAATGCGGACTAATCCCAATACAGTACGCTTTGTGAAAGAAGCATTTGAACAAGGAAAAATCGTCGCTGCTGTTTGCCACGGCCCGCAAGTTTTGATTGAAGCCGATTTGTTAAAAGACAAAAAAGCCACAGGTTTCTTGGCAATTAAAACAGACATGATTAATGCCGGAGCTAACTACATCAACGAAGCTTTAGTAGTTGACGGCAACTTGATAACTTCCCGCCAACCGGGAGATTTAGCAATATTTACCACGGCAATTTTAGCTCGACTTGGTTACGGCGGCAAAGAAGTCGGCTTGCCAGAAGAAAGTGACACAAATGCAGAATGGTGGAAGTTAGCTAATGCTTGGGGTGGCTCGACACAGGGCGATATTGTGAAAGGTTTGAATACTGCCCTCGCAGGGGAACGCTATGCTTGCGAAGCCTTTCAGCATTATGCGGAAAAAACGCAAGATGGTGATTTGCGATCGCTCCTGACAGAAATGATTCAAAATAAACAGCACCACATCATCGCTCTCGAAAGTCGCCTCAACGATTTTGGTGAAAAACCCTCAATTCCTGCCCAAATTGCTGACAAATATGCTAAGCTCAAAGCCTCAATGCAAGGAACTGATGAAACGTTCTTACTGCGGAGCACTCTCGGTGATTTGCAAACCGGTGTTGTCGATATCAACAACCTGCGGGCGAAGTTCACAGATCCGGTATCAACTGCCATTTTTACAGAGATAGAAGCGGATTTGTCCAAGTGCGAGCAAGCCGTTGCTAAACTCTTCCGTGCCCGTGCAGTTTCCCAGGACATTAAGTCGCCTAAACCTTCGACTAGCCCTGCT
Organism: Microcoleus sp. N9_A2; assembly: GCF_036701775.1. Lineage (NCBI taxonomy): Bacteria > Bacillati > Cyanobacteriota > Cyanophyceae > Oscillatoriales > Microcoleaceae > Microcoleus > Microcoleus sp. N9_A2. The sequence goes on from NZ_JAUBRH010000022.1 coordinate 62,301, forward strand.
GTAAAAATGTAATCAGCAAGGGGATAAATAAGTTTGTAGTTTTGTTAAGAGGTGAAAACCCGCACCCATATCGCAACTACAAACTTGATCTGCAATCCTACAATATATGCCTTTGCGGTAAAATAAAACCCAACACTAAAAAGCGGATATTCAACTAACTGCAAGGTGGAGGGTTTTATTAAATGGGTTTTATTTTTGTTTCAGCGGGAAACGGCGGGTTTGAAGGAAGCTTGCGGCAACCGGGGGCGGTACAAGTCCCCGGGTTCATCCGTGCAGAAATAAAAAATATAGTATCCGATAACCAGCCCCCGGATACATCCGTAAAGTCTCTTTCTTCAATTCTTCAATTCTTCAATTCTTCAATTCTTTAATTCTTTAATTCTTTAATTCTTTAATTCTTTAATTCTTTAATCGATAATTATTCAATTATTCAATTCTTTAATCTAAAATCTAAAATCTAAAATCTAAAATCGATTAACTTGTTCCCTCTTCCTTTAGATAGGAGACACCTGGGCTATAAATGCGCTACTGTGTTGCCAATATTTTGATGAGGAAAAAAAGGCTGTGGTTCCCTTACGCGATGAAAATCCCATTACTATCACTCCCTACGTCACCTACGGGCTGATTGCGGCAAACATATTAGTATTTTTGTACGAACTCAGTTTGGGCGATCGACAATTAACGGATTTTTTCTACTCTTGGGCAGTAGTTCCTTGCCAGTTAAGCAATATGTGTCGGGTGGCTCTGCCAGTTTCGCCATTTCCCGAATGGACGACGCTAATTAGCTCCCAATTCCTGCACGCAGGCTTTCTCCACATTGCCGGCAATATGTTATTTTTGTGGATTTTTGGCAACAACGTAGAAGATCGTTTAGGACACGTCAAATTTATAATATTTTACCTTACTTGCGGCGTTTTAGCATCACTAACTCAGTGGTTTTTTTCCTCAGCATCTGCCATTCCGTCCCTAGGTGCTAGCGGCGCGATCGCAGGCGTCATGGGAGCTTACATTCTCAGATATCCCCAAGCCAAAGTTTTAACATTGCTGCCCTTGGGAATCTTCATTACCACCGTCAGAGTCCCCGCTTTCTTCTTTCTAGGATTTTGGTTTGCACAGCAAGCATTGAGCGGCCTGGCTTCCTTGAATGCCCCGGCAAGTGTCGGCATGGAATCCGGGGGAGTTGCCTACTGGGCCCACGCCGGCGGCTTTGTTTTCGGCGCTATTCTCGGCCCTTTGTTGGGACTTTTTTCTGAGGAAAATCAGATTTAGTCAGTTGACAGTTGACAGTTGACAGTTGACAGTTGACAGTTGACTGACAACAGACAACCATCTATTGACAACGGTCAACTATCCACTGATACCAAATCCGACTTACATATCCCCTTCATCTCTTAGTCTGCGGAGGCAGACTTCGTTTGACAAGAAGAGGTTTCAACCGCCGAATCACAAAGGGTTCAAATAACCCGGATTTCGTATAAACAGTGAACTGTCAACTATCAACTATCAACTGTCAACTGTCAACTCTAGATAAACGTCAAGTCAAATTCCGAAAGAGCAGTAACGCCAGTTACACCATTTAACTTCGCCAAAATGCGAGAATCGCTGCCGGTGACGTTATTGCCATTGCCGTCATAAATGATGTAAGTATTGCCGCCGGAATCGTAGGCAAACAAGAAAGCACTTCCTCCCAGAATATTTGCAGAAACAGTTGTCTGCACATTTAGTAGAACTTGGGTGTTACCGCCCAGATTCGCAAATCCGGGGGCAAAATTAAACTGATCGGCGATCGGCACACCGAGACCGTTAAAATCAGTAATCACATCGTATCCGCCCGCTGCGATCGCAGCCTCGATCGCCGCCGAAGAAGCCGCATCAAAAGCCGGCCCACCTTGTGCAGGGCTGGTATAGCGGAATTGATTGCTGCCGCCGCCTCCCGTCATGGTATCTGCACCGAGGCCACCTACGAGCACGTCGTTATCCAAACCGCCGTTAATCGTATCGTTGCCGCCTTGACCATCAACAGTATCGCTGCCCGCCAAACCGTTCAAATTGTCCGGCAAAGAACCCCCAACCAAATTGTTAGGCCCGCTATCTGCCGACAAGATTTGAACGGTGATAGTACCTACGCCCGGAATTGTCCCGAATCCGTCGCTAACGCTGTAGGTGAAAGCAGTTGTACCCGCTACGTTGCCGGGGATGAATTGCACTTGAGAGACAAGATTTACAGCTATTCCGAGTTGCGGTGTGCTGACATTGATAATGTTGAGCGTCCCTTTTTGCAGGCTGAAATCGTTCGCCAGCACGTCGATGAAAGTCGGCAGCAAATTATTCGTACTCGTAAATACGATGCCGTCACCGACAGCAATCGGCGGCAGGAGAGTTGGAACAGTTACGGAGGTATCAAAAGAATTGATGTTAATTGCCACTGACGCTGCTGCCGTGCCGCCTTGGTCGTCAGCTACGCTGTAGCTGAAAGAACCGGCTTGCCCGATCACGTTTGTTCCAGGTTGAAATGTCAGCCCAAGTAAATCCTGAACGGTTAACTTTTGGTTGACGGTGAGGGGGCTCGTACCGGTAATTACCTGACCAAAAGTAGGATTGGGAAGTCCGACTACCGCGATCGCCAGCGCTTGGCCCTCCGGGTCGCTGGGCGCCGAAATGCTCAGAGACAAAGGCAAATTCTGCAAACCAGTCACCGTCTTGCCAGCTTCCACGATCGGCGGCTGGTTAGGAGTCGGAGATGTAAAACTCGGCGGAGTCGGCCCGCCGCCTAAAGGCGGAGGAGTTGGGGGCGCAGCAGTTGGAGTGGGGACGATCGAAGGACTCGGACTCGGGGTTGTCCCGCCGGCAGTCGGAGTCGGACTCGGACTCGGAACCTGTGTCGGCAATGTCCCCGGTGATGGAGTTGGACTCGCAGTTGTCCCCGGTGATGGAGTTGGACTCGCAGTTGTCCCCGGTGATGGTGATGGACTCGGAGTCGCCGCCGGAGTTGGAGTCGTTGCCGGAGTTGGAGTCGTTGCCGGAGTTGGAGTCGTTGCCGGAGTTGGAGTCGTTGCCGGAGTTGGAGTCGTTGCCGGAGTTGGAGT